>CAKTGD010000014.1 GCA_934561335.1 uncultured Oscillospiraceae bacterium | reverse complement strand
CGGTTCCTGCTCACCTCGGAAAGGCTCGCTCGCGGACTATACCGCCGGTGGGGAATTTCGCCCCGCCCCGAAGACAAATGATCCAGTTGTGTTCATCCGACATGATACCTCATTATGCGGAAAAAAGCAAGCCCTTTTTCATCTCGGCGAAAAAAATATCCGGCTTTAACTGCTGAAGTTCCACATTTCCGTGGGTTGCCTCTCCCCATGCAATGATTTTTTATCCTGCGGCAGGGAGAGCTTTTCTACTGTCTGCGCATATGCTTTCAGCTCGCCTACATGGGCGGCTTTTCCTGTGGAAAAACCGCCCATGCGCATGAATATCATGGCTGATACCGATGCTTTGCATCGAGCCGCTTTCCCGATTACTGGACCTCGCGCAGCAATTCCTCAGCAGAAAGATCAAATAGCTTTGCAACGGCAATCAAGTTCGAGGTGCTTGGGTCAGCCGTTCCGTTCTCCCATTTTGAGACCGCTTGCCTGCTTACGCCGATCGCTTCTGCTACAAATTCCTGCGTCATCTTGCACGCCTCACGATGCTGCTTCAAAACCTCGCCCAGAGATTTTTTAGTCATTGCTTTTTCTTTTCTGACTTCCGTTGACCTGATATATCTGCCGAGCGCTTTCACCAGAAATACGCCCAAAACCACAAAGGCCGCAATCACCACAAGGCCAATGAAAAGGATAAAAGGAAAAATCGTTGTTGCCAAAAACTTCATATCATCACCTCCTGATGGCCTTATCATAGCAAATTTTCGCAGGTTCCTCCACCAACTATCACGATCGTATCCGTTGCTTTTCGGTTGCAAATGTAAAATGGCGCGATTTTCAGCCAGCTGCCTATAAAAAGAGATGGCTGCCAAAAGGGCAGCCATCTCCCGATGTCATTCTGCGGTGTCCGCTTCCGTTGCCTTGGCGGTCTTGGCCAGTTCTTCCTCCTCCAGCACGCGATAGGCCACCTTGCCCACCAGCGTCTTGGGCAGCTCCTCACGGAACTCTATGTCATAGGGCATGGCATATTTGGCCACGTGCTTACGGCAATAGGCCAGCAATTCCTTCCGGGTCGTGTCATCGGCGGGAACGCCGGGCTTGAGCATGACAAACGCCTTCACCTTCTGCATCTTATAGGCGTCGGGTACACCGATGACGCAGCTCATCTGCACCGCCTCGTTGGCATCCAGAATGTTCTCGATCTGGCCGGGATACACATTATAGCCCGATGAGATGATCATCCGCTTGGCGCGGCCGCGGAAATAGATAAAGCCCTGATCGTCCATCACGCCCAGATCGCCGGTATAGACCCATGTCAGGCCGTCGTCGTGGCGGCGCAGGGTTTTGGCCGTCTCTTCCGGGTGGTTCATGTACTCCTTCATAACGGTGGGACCGGCCAGCAAAATCTCCCCTTCCTCACCATAGGGCAGTTCTTCATCGGTGCCGGGCTTGACGATCTTGATGTAGGTATCCGGGAACGGCAGGCCGATAGAGCCCTCCTTATAAATGTGGGTAGGCGTCAGGCAGCAGGCGGTAACGGTCTCCGTCGTGCCGTAGCCCTCCCGCACCTGAACAACGGCATGGTGATCGTACAGGAACTTGTCAAACTTCTTCTTCAGCTCGATGGACAGGCTGTCGCCGCCGGAGAACACGCCCTTGAGGCTGCTCAGGTCAGCGCCGTCCATGCTGGGCAGGCGCAGCAGCGCCTCATACAGCGTGGGCACACCGGCGATGAAGTTGCACTTGTACTTGACGATCTGCTTGGCGTAGCTCTTGGCGGTAAAGCGGGGGATCAGGATGCAGCGTCCGCCCTGAGAGAGCATGGAGTGGACGCACACGCCCAGACCGAAGCCGTGGAACAGCGGCATGGCCGCCAGCATCCGGTCACCGGGCCGGAACATGGGGTTGGTGGCAATGATCTGCTGGCCCAGCGCGTTAAAGTTGCCGTTGGTCAGCACAATGCCCTTGGTGGTGCCGGTGGTGCCGCCGGAATACAGGATCACGGCAGGATCGTCAAACCCCCGCTCTACCCGGTAGTTCTTGTAGAAGCAGAACCGGGACATGTCCATGAATTCCCGCCAGCGGATCACAGGCGCATCCTCGGGGATCTTCTGGATCTTGCGGCCCTCGGTCAGCATATAGCCGGCCCGGATGGTACGGCTGAGCGCATCCTTCACCGAGGCAATGATGATGTTGATGATACCGGTATTCTGCCGGATATGCTCAAACTTATCATAAAACTGATCCAGCGTAATGGCGGTGGTGGACTCCGAGGCGTTGAGATAGAACTCGATCTCCTTCTCCGCCGACAGCGGGTGAATCATGTTGGCAATGCCGCCCACCAGATTGACGGCATAGAACATATAGATCGCCTGCGGGCAGTTGGGCATGGCGATGGTCACCCTGTCACCCACCCGGACGCCCAGCGTTTTCAGGCTCTTGGCGCATTTTTCGATCTCCTGCACCATCTTGCGATAGGTGGTAGACCGGCCCATAAAATCAAAGGCGATGTTGTTGGGATATTTCTCGGCCATACGCTCCACAGCGTCGAACATACTGCCCTGAAAATACGCAAGATGCATGGGCACGTCGCCCAGATAGTCCTTCCACGGTGTCTTGACTTCACTCATACTGCACTTCCTCCTTCAAGGGTTTTTCCAGCTCCTCGGGGTGCTCCAGCAGGTACTTCAGCAGCCGTACAGATTTGGAATAGTAGTACCCGTCCGCCAGACGCTCATCAATGGTCAAGCCCAGCTCCAGCGTCTCGCGCATGGTCACGCCGCCATCGGCGTCATAAAAAGGCGACAGCTTCTTTTCTCCGATGATACAGAACATGGAGCAGGTGCCCCAGTTGGTCAGATGGTGATAGCCGCACTTGAGCTTGATGGACCCCAGATTGGAGATGACCACCGAGCTATAATATGGGTCGGTGGCAATAATGTCCGCCGGCACCCAGCCGTGCTTATCCAGCCACATCAGGATACGAATGGCCGCCTTACTGATAAAACGGGGGATCTTGTTCAGATAGTCCATCACGCCCGTGGTGGGATCCACCTTCTCGCTGCGGCACTCCTGTACCTGCTTGCGGATGTACTCATGCACGTCTGCCAGCGTGTTATCCTCCCGGCTGTGCAGGAACGCCAGCGCCTCAGCGCCCTTGTCGGAGAACTGCTTTTTCACCACAAAGGCGGCGGATACCTCGTTGCGCTGATAGAAATTACTGTTGACGATAAAGCGGCTCAGCTTCGGCCGCAGGGTGATGGTTTTCAGCAGTGCCGCCACCACCAGATGGAACATGGTATAGGGAAAATCCGTCTCCACTTTGTTTTTCTCCGCCAGGTAGGCGTTCATCGCCGTCAGGTCGATACGCTCGGAAACATATGCCTCATTATCACAGCGGTTGGGATAGATAATACCGGTGATATAATGAAGGGAATCCAGCTCCCGCAGCAGACGCCCGTCCTTACGATCCCCTCTGCGGCGTTTTTGTTGCTCCATATGTGTATAACTCCTTCTTTAAAAAGTAGAATTAACCCGTGCAAGAAAACATAAAACCAGTATAACATTATAGACATATCTTTCCGATTTGTCAAATTGCGTGAAAACGTGATTGCAATCCCACCGCGGCTATGCTACTATTTAATTACAGAAAATCAAACGATGTTTATAGCTCGCGTACAATCGTGAAGGAGGAACCACTATGCTGACCATGGCAATGCTGCACGACGCACAGCGCGTCCTGTCCGGCGTGATCAATCAGACGCCGGTCATCCCCAGCACCGGTATCACCCAGAACTGTCGTTTGTACCTGAAGGCCGACTGCCTGCAAAAAACCGGCGCATTCAAGCTGCGCGGCGCCTATTACAAGATCTCCACCCTCTCCGATGAGGAAAAGGCCCGCGGCGTAATCGCCTGTTCCGCCGGCAACCATGCACAGGGCGTGGCCTATGCCGCCCGGGATATGGGGATCCATGCAGTAATCTGCATTCCTCAGGGCGCTCCCCTCTCCAAGATCGAAGCCACCCGCAGCTACGGCGCCGAGGTGGTGCTGGTACCCGGCGTCTACGACGATGCCTATGCCGAGGCCATCCGCCTGCGGGATGAAAAGGGCTATACCTTCATTCATCCCTTTGATGATTACAACATTATGGCAGGTCAAGGCACCATCGGTCTGGAGATTCTCAGTCAGCTGCCGGACGTGGATGTTATCGTCACCGCCATCGGCGGCGGCGGTCTGATCTCCGGCGTGGCCAAGGCCGTCAAGGAGCTGAAGCCCTCCTGTCAGGTCATCGGCGTACAGGCCGAGGGTGCCGCCAGCATGTACGAGGCGCTGCGTCAGGATAAGATCGTTACCCTGCCGCGGGTGGGCACCATGGCCGACGGGATTCAGGTCAAAACCGCAGGAACGCTGACCTTCGACATGTGCCGGAAGTATGTGGACAAGGTCGTTACCGTCAGTGAACGTGAAATTGCCGCCGCGATCCTGACCATTCTGGAAAAGCAGAAGCTCCTTACCGAGGGAGCCGGTGCCGTCAGCGTGGCAGCGGTCATGGCCGGCAAGATCGACGTGGCGGGTAAGAATGTCTGCGCGCTGCTGTCCGGCGGCAATGTGGACGTGACCATGCTGGAGCGCATCATCAAGCACGGCCTGACTGCCGAGGGCCGCGTTGTCAGCTTTTCCACCGTGCTGCCCGACCAGCCCAATTCGCTGGCCACCTATCTGGCCGCCCTGTCTCACGAGGGGGTCAATGTGCTGGAGGTATACCACGAGCGCAGCAGCATGAAGGTGGATGTCGGCTCCTGCCGCGTCCGCGTGGTGGTAGAGACCCGCAACCACGCCCATATCCGGCAGCTGTACAGCTATCTGACGGAACAGGGCTATACCATTAAGGAGTAAAGCATATGAAACTTGCCAACGCACTGGCCCAGCGGGCCGACTTGCAGCGCCGTATCGCTCAGCTGGGCTCCCGGCTGATGAACAATGCCAAGGTGCAGGAGGGTGAACAGCCTGCCGAAGAGCCGAAGGAGTTGCTCGCCGAGCTGGAGAGCGCAAGCGCCCAGCTGGAGGCGCTGATCGGCCGCATCAACCTGACCAATACCGCCGCCCGCTGCGAAACGGGCGAGAGCCTGACGGTGCTGCTGGCCCGGCGGGACTGCCTGAAAATGAAGCTGGGCATCTACCGGGAATTCTTGCAGAATGCCAGCGACGTGGTGCCCCGGGGGCTGCGGACTGAGATCCGCATCGTCAGCACCGTGAAGGTCTCCCAGATGCAAAAGCAGGTAGACGACATGTCCCGCGACCTGCGGCAGCTGGAGGAGACCATTCAGAGCTTGAACTGGACCACTGAGCTGCAATAGCAATATTTGTTGTAACCGGGACAAGGCGGACGCCATCTCTGAGGCTGAGAATGAGTCCTCGCAGTATGGATGGAGCGAGCGCAGCTCCGGGGTTCGATTCCCCACTGCATGACGCACGCGCCGCATACCGCACACGCGCAAAAAAACAATGCATCGTTACCACCACGGCGTCGATTTTCCCGGCAGGGTGGGACAGGGGACAATATCATAAAAATCCCGCGGCACTTGCCGCGGGATTTTTCATGTCCTCATTCTCCGCTCCGCAGGGTGTCCCGCACCCGCATAAGGGCTTTTCCCAAAATACTCTCTCCCTGCCACTGGGCCGTATCCTGATGGCGGGGATCGTCCAGCGCAAGGCCGATGCCCCAGATACGGTCGTTGGGAGAGCATTCGGCGATCAAGGCGTCTCCCGTGGCCAGCAGCTGATGCTTCAGGCCGCTGTTCTGGCCGAACTTGGCCAGCAGCCCACGGTAGATGACCTCCTGCCGTACCGCCGCCCATTTTGCCTCGTCATAGGGGGTAATGGACCGGCCCAACAGCTTCACCGTTTTGGGATCGGGGTTTTCCATCACCTTGGCGGCAGTGGCCTCGTCGCCGCAGCACAGAGCCTTGTGCCGCATAAGATACTGCTCAGCGTTAAGGTAGGTGACGCCGTCCACGGTAAACACCGCCGGATACCAGTTGCTGAACCAACCGTTAGGGCCGTATTCATGGAAAAAACCCACCACGTTTCCGGCGATCGGAGCGTCCCCCTCCGTAACGGCGAATTCCTCGTATAGATCGTAGGTGCGCCGGTCCGGTGCGCACAGCGTCACATCCGGCGCAGTCTCCGGGTGTGCCCTGCGCCAGCGCTCCACCGCCACCAACGCCGCCGGAACGGCAAACTGCGGCGGCCAGCCGCCCTCCGCGCCCAGCGTGGGAATGGCCACGCTGTCAAAGCCGCCGCTCAGCGCCGCGTCCAAAACCCTATGGTAGCACCGGCTCAGCACTGCCGTCTCGTGGGGACAGCCCTCATAGCGCGGCACCGTGGCCGGAATACCGCCGCCTCCTTGCGCGGTGTCTGCGTAACAGGCGCAGCCGGCCTGATCGGCGCTGCCCAGAAAAAAGGAAAGCTTCATGTTGCACCTCCTTATTTTTGCCCATTTTACCATATGCCCCGGGAAATCGCAATTGCCCTTTCACCGTGAAGGTGATATGATAGGCAAAAAGGAGGCATCCGCCATGGATATTCCCGCCCGCTGCCGTGATGAGAACGGCTGCCTGATCCGCCAGAGTCTGATGACCGATATTCCCTATGGCTGCCGCACAGCGGCGGAAAAAGGCTGCGGCTTCATCGCGGTGTATAATGCCGCCCGAGCTCTTGCCCAACCGGTGACGGAAACGGAGGTCTGGCAGTTTTTCCATGACCGGGTGTTTCTGCGGGGCATTATGGGCACCACCGTCGGTCACGTCTGCCGGGGCGTCTATCGCTTCGGCATGAAGGTCACCGGCCTGCGGTACCGGAATCTGAAAGACGCCAAGGCCGGGATCCTGTGGTATCACACCGGGCGCTCCCGCCACTATGTGCTGGTGCGCCGGTGCGAGGGCGGCCGCTATGCCTTCCCCAACTCCGCCGCGCCGGGCCCCATGGACTTTCCGGATTTTTATAATAAATATGTCAAGCACCTGCGTCTGACGCCGCTGCATATTGACCTGCCCATTATGTTCACCGTGACGGTGGACGCACGGGTGCAAAAGAAGCAGCGGCGCTGGCGCAAAATGTAAAATACGCTTGACTTTTTGGCGGTTTCGTGGCACTATAAAGTAAAGTATACTTTACTTTATAGGAGGTGCTTTATGAAACGCTGGATGAAATGGGCGATGGCCGCGGCGCTTATATTAGCGCTGGCATGGCTTATGGCGGGGCGTGACTATCACGAAAGCGCCGCCGTGGCGCAAGACGGCGTTACCTTCTATCTCCGCGCCGACCGGCTGTACGCCTTTGCCGGCAGATACACATGGGACGGCGCAGGCGACACGGTGGAATACGTCATACCCGACCGGGTAAACGGCGCAAAGGTCACGTCTCTGGGCGGGCTTATCTACGGTACCGCCTTCAAAAAGCTGCCCTACGGCTGGGGTCTGGCGCTGCCGCAGACTTTCCGGAGTGCGAAGCAATACCATTTGGAGCCGCCGGAAAATGCCACACCCGTTACGCTGACGGTACACCTGCATCTGGGGCGCTATGTTTCCCATATAGCGAATATGGGCGTGCCCGATGCCGTGTGGTATTGCGGCGGCGATGAGAGCTACCGCCTGCGGCAGCGGTGGGTCATTACCTGCGACGAGCGGAACAAGACCTATTATGCCGAGGACGGGCGGCTCTACTACCGTCAGACCGGTAAGCCGGTGGATTTCGATTACGAAACGGAGTGAGTGGGATGCAGAACCGCGTGGCCCTTTTGCGGCGGGAGCAGAATATGCGGCAGGATGAACTGGCCCGGGCCGCCGGGGTCTCCCGCCAATCCATTATTGCCATCGAAAAGGGGCGCTCCGTGCCGTCGCTGGAGGTGGCGCTGCGGATTGCCCGGTGCTTTTCCGTGCCGGTAGAAGCGGTGTTCCTTCTGGAGGAGCGCCCGTGGCATTCACGTCCTGCCTCCCTCGAGGCATGTTTCCCCATCATCGCTCAGGGCGACCCGGCGCTGTCCGACATGACCTACGGCGGCTATCCGCTGCATTATAACGGCGGCGAGGTCATTGCCGCCTATAACGCCATGTGCCTGCTGGGACAGGGACAGCCGCTCTCGGAGGTGATCGGTGAATTCGAGGAAAACGGTCTAACGCTGCTGGGCGGCGCGTTGGGCACGGATCCCCGCCGCCTGCCGGAGTATTTTGCCGCCCACGGCGTTGCTTGCCTGCCCTGCAAAAAGGGCGCGCTTACACCCGGCGTATACCTGTGCAGCTATACCGCCATGTCACTTTTAAAGGAGGGCCGAGGTCTGCATACAGTGGCGCTGCATGTTACGGCGTCTGGTATGGCGGTCTACAACCAGCGGGACGATGATGCCGGCGCGGTGCAGTATCCGATGGTGCAGGCATTCTTCCGTGGTAAAACCGTGGTCATGCTCCTGCGCGTGACGGAAGAAGCGCGTTGACAGCAGCGCAAGCCAACAAAACGCAGAAGCCCCCTCCTTGCGCAAAATATCAGCTCTCACCAGCACCCGAAGCCACGTGCTTTCGGGCGCTGTTTTTACGCGGCAAATTACCTATTGACACAATGGGTAATTCGTGCTATCATGAAGTCAACCTACAAAGCTGGTGGGTATATAATCCCATCCGGCAAATGATATTCATTCAGGAGGAACGCCATGCAGATCTATGCAGATAACGCGGCCACCACGAAAATGAGCCGCACGGCCATCAACGCGATGCTGCCCTATATGGAAACCTATTTTGGAAACCCCTCCAGCCTCCACACCGTCGGCCAGCAGGCGGCCGAGGCGCTGCAAAAGGCGCGGGAAACGGTGGCGGCCTGTCTGGGCTGCCAACCCAGAGAGATCACCTTCACCTCCGGCGGCAGTGAGGCCGATAATCAGGCCATCATCTCCGCCGCCCGCATCGGCCAGCGGAAGGGCAAGCAGCACATCATTTCCACTGCTTTCGAGCATCATGCGGTGCTGCACACACTGAAAAAGCTGGAAAAAGAGGGCTTTGAGGTGCAGCTGCTGGACGTAGGGCCCACCGGCACCGTCACCGCAGCGCAGGTATCTGACGCCATTCGGGAGGATACCTGTCTTGTAACCGTCATGTACGCCAACAACGAGATTGGCTCCATCCTGCCCATTCCGGAGATCGGCGGCGTGTGCAGGGAAAAGGGCGTGCTGTTCCACACCGACGCGGTGCAGGCGGCAGGCCACCTCCACATTGACGTAAAGGCCCAGAACATCGACATGCTGTCCCTGTCCGCCCACAAGTTCCACGGTCCCAAGGGTGTGGGCCTGCTGTACGCCCGTCAGGGCATCCCCCTGACCAACATCATCGAGGGCGGCGCTCAGGAACGGGGCAAGCGGGCCGGCACCGAGAATATCCCCGGCATCGTGTCTATGGCCACCGCCTTACAGGAAGCCTGCGAGCATATCGACGAAAACGCCGCCAAGGTCTCCGCCCTGCGGGACAAGCTGATCGAGGGGCTTGCCGGGATCCCCCACTCCGCCGTCAACGGCGATCTGGTACATCGTCTGCCCGGCAACGTAAATTTCTGCTTCGAGGGCATTGAGGGGGAAAGCCTCCTCCTGCTGCTGGATGCCAAGGGCATCTGCGCCAGCTCCGGCAGCGCCTGCACCAGCGGCTCGCTGGACCCCAGCCATGTGCTGCTGGCCATCGGCCGTCCCCACGAGGTGGCGCACGGCTCTGTGCGTCTGAGCCTGTGCGAGTGGAATACGCAGGAAGAGGTGGACTACATGCTTCAGGTCATTCCTCAGATCGTTGCGTACCTGCGGGGCATGTCCCCCGTGTGGAAGGAGCTGCTCTCCGGGGCACGCCCCTTTATGCTTTGATACATTAGATACAATAGAGTAAGGAGGATCATATCATGGCTCTTTATACAGATACGGTAATGGATCACTTCATGCATCCCCGGAACGTAGGCGAGATCCCCAACGCGGACGGCATCGGTGAAGTAGGCAATGCCAAGTGCGGCGATATCATGAAGATGTACCTGAAGATCCGCAGCAACATCATCGAGGACGCCAAATTCGAGACCTTCGGCTGCGGCAGCGCCATCGCCTCCAGCTCCATGGCCACGGAGCTCATCAAAGGCAAAACCATTGACGAGGCGCTGGCCGTCACCAACAAGCAGGTGGTGGATGCGCTGGGCGGTTTGCCCGCCCATAAGCTGCACTGTTCGGTGCTGGCGGAGGAATCCATCAAGTCCGCCGTCAAGGATTACTACGACCGCAATCATATCCCCTATGATAAGAGCAAATTCCCCGACTGCGGCCAGTGTGAAGCCTGCCGCATGGTATAAAACCCGTCAGCAAAAGGGACGGCCCTGTTGGGTCGTCCCTTTTGCTGACGGTTGATTGATTTTATGACGGTATTTTTACCACGCTCTGGAAATAATATACGCCCATGCCATCGTTTGAAAGGCCGGTCAGCGTATTGCGCAGCAGCCAGGTATACGTCTCGTAATACAAGGGCATCACATAGCCGCTGTCCAGCAGCATTCTCTCCGCGTCTGCCAGATAGGCATCTCGTGCCTCGTCGCTGCTGGAGTTGGCCGCCACGCGGATCAGCATATCATAGGCATTGGAGTATAGCTGCCCATAGTTTTCCTTTTGTCCGCTGCTGAAGCGGTTCAGATAGCTCAGCGCCGTATTGCGGTCGGCGCTAACAGCAGTCAGTGCCAGCGAAAATTCGCCGCTTTCCAGCGCAGCCTGCATCTCCTCCGGCGCAACGCCTCGCACATCCACCTGAATGCCCAGCTTTTCCCGCCAAGTGTATTGCAGCATCTGCGCGACGCGGGAGCCGGCAGCATTCGTCTCATACAGCAGCGTAACCGTACTCAAATGCTCCAGCGCTGTCTGTGTATAGCCTGCCCTGCGCAGCATATCCACCGCCGCAGCGCAGCGCTCCTCATAGGTCTCCGGGTCATTGTCGATCACCGCGCCATTGGCCTCGCGGAAGGACCGGCCGTCTGAGGTGGTGATTCCCGGCGGAATCAGGCCATCCGCCGCGCGGTATTCCTCATCCGCACCGGCCACCGCCTGTGCCAGCGCGTTGCGGTCAATCACCATAGACAGGGCCTGCCGCACCGGCTCGCTGAGGGTGGTGGCCATCTGGTTGATCAGCACCGTGCCGACACGGGCCGATGATGCCTCCACCGCACCTTCCGTCTTGCCGGCATCCAGTACAAAATCCACCTCGCCTGCGTCATACAGGGTCATGGCCTCTTCCGTGCTGTTCACATACAGGAAATTCAGCTCCCGCGGTCCCAAACGGCGTACATCATAATACCGTTCCGCGGCCACGGCGGTCAGTCCCCCATCTTCCAAACTGCTGACGGCGTAGGGGCCGTTGGTCAGCAGCGTGGCGGCATCCATCGACCAGTCCTGCCGCACCGCCTCGTCCGCCTGATCGCCGTCCGTGCCGTCCTCCTCTTCCTGCGGCTCCACCGCGTCAGCGCGCACCGGCATGGTGCACACCGCCGTGCAGACCACAGAGAGGAAGTAGGAGCAGTGGCCGCTGATGTTCACCACAAACGTCCGTTCATCCGGGGCCGACACCTGCAAGGCGTCAGGGTTTCCCGCCACAGCATCGGCGTACCCCGCCACCATGTTCAGAATCGAGGCATAGGGCGACCGGGTCTCGGGATCCGTCAGGCGCTGCCAGGCATAGACAAAATCACGGGCCGTGACTTTTCTGCCGTCCGACCAGCGGATATCGTTGCGCAGCGTAAAGGTATAGGTCTCGGTGCCATCCATGTTGTCCACGTATTCATAGCGGGACGCCTGAGCGCAGACAACGCCGGAGGCAGTCTGCTTCATCAGATTTTCAAAGAGATTGGCAACCACGGTCTTTTCCGTCTCCGTCACCGCCCGCGCAGGATCTAATGTGGCGGGGGCGCCGCGCAGCGCGGCGCGCACCGTCAGCGTATCCGGCTCCGCCGTACCGCAGCCGGATGCGGCCAGTGCCAGCAGCAGCGCCAGCACACAGGCCAGTAATCGTTTCACAGCTTTCATACAGGGTCTCCTTATCGGCTCATTGCTCCACCGGGATCACGCCGCCATCATCGCTCAGCTTTGCCGCCGTGATCTGGCTGCGGGTATTGCGCACAATATCGTCCAGGCGCATACGGCTGGGAAAATCGCTGAGCAGCGTATAGGCCACGCCGTGCCGCTTGGCGCGTCCTGTGCGGCCGATCCGGTGGATGTAATACTCATTTTCCTCCGGCACATCGTAGTTAAAGACGGCGTCCACATCATCCACATCAATACCGCGGCTGGCCACATCCGTGGCCACAAAGACCCGCAGCTTACCCTCGCGGAACTTCTGCATCACCGCCTCACGCTTGCTCTGCGGAATATCACCGTGGATGCACTGGGCATCTACCCCCCGCATTTGCAGGAACTTGGTCAGCCGCTCCGTATTTCCCTTGGTGTTGCAAAAGCAGATGACCCGCTCATAGCCTTCATGCTCCAGTATGCGGGCTATGGCATCCACCTTTCCGTCCGCAGGCACCTCAAGGCGGTACTGCAAAATATCGGGCTTGTTCTCCTCGGTGGCCTTCACGGTGATCTCTTCGGGATCCCGCTGATACACCCAGGAGATATCCATCACCTCGCGGGAAATGGTGGCCGAGAACATACCCAGATTCTCCCGATTGGGGATCTTATCCATAATACGGGTCACATCATGGATAAAGCCCATGTCAAGCATCCGGTCGGCCTCGTCCAGCACCACCGTTTTCACCGACTTCAGCACCACGGTGCGCCGCTTCATATGGTCGCTGAGCCGCCCCGGCGTTGCCACCACGATCTGGGGCTTTCGCTTGAGGGCATTGATCTGCTTGCCGATGGGCTGTCCGCCGTACAGGCATACCAGCCGCACACCCTCGTGGTATACGGCGATATCCCGCATCTCGTCGGTGATCTGCATCGCCAGCTCTCTGGTGGGGGCCATGATAACGGCCTGTATCTCCTCGCTGTCCGAATCAATTTTTTCAATAATAGGGATACCAAACGCCATGGTCTTGCCGGTTCCGGTCGGCGCCTTGGCAATGACATCCCGCCCCGCCATCATGGGCGGGATACAGCCGGCCTGCACCGGCGTGGATACGGTGTATCCTTTGTTGCGGATGGCCCGCAGCGTGGCTTCAGACAGGCCGAAGCTCTCAAAATCCACCCCCTGGGTGATCTCCATAGCGTTTTCCCTCGTGTTTCTCAAATTTATAATCAGAGCTATTATACCACATTTGTCAAGAGCATCGCCCCTCCCCCTTTTCAAAGCACGCGCTTTGTGATATACTGTTCTCGAACAAATGAACGAGAGGGGGCAGCGTCATGGCGCCGCGGGTAATATTGCATTGCGATCTGAACTGCTTTTTCGCGTCGGTGGAGCTGCTGCGCTATCCGGCGCTGCGGGATGTGCCGGTGGCGGTCTGCGGCGATCCGGAGTCGCGGCACGGCATCGTGCTGGCTAAAAATGAGGCGGCCAAGCAGCTGGGTGTCAAAACAGCGGAAACCATCTGGCAGGCCAGGCAGAAAGCACCGCATCTCATCACCCTGCCGCCCCACCACAGCCTGTACCGTGAATACAGCCGCCGGGTCAACACCATTTATGGGCAGTATACCGATCTGGTGGAGCCCTTCGGCATCGACGAAAGCTGGCTGGACATTACCGGCAGCATGCACCTGTTCGGCGGAGACGGCAGGGACGTGGCCGACCAGCTGCGGCAGAGGCTGCGGGAGGAGCTGGGGCTGACCATCTCCGTAGGCGTCAGCTTCAACAAGATTTTTGCCAAATTAGGCAGCGACTATAAAAAGCCGGACGCCACCACGGTCATTCCGCCGGAACGCTGGCAGGAGATCGTATGGCCTCTGCCGGCCGGGGATCTGCTGGGCGTTGGCCGCTCCACGCAGAAGCTGCTGGGGCAATACGGTATCGAAACGATCGGGCAGCTGGCCGCCTTTCCCCGCCACGCGCTGGAAACACTGCTGGGAAAGCATGGCGCGCAGCTCCACGATTACGCCAATGGTCTCGATAACAGCCCCGTCCGTCCCCAGCACGAGTCAGAGCCGGTCAAATCCGTGGGCAACGGCACCACCTTTCCGCGCAATCTGACCCGCTGGGAAGAGGTACGCGCCGGGCTGTCCGTGCTGTGTGACAGTGTGGCGGGGCGGCTGCGCCGCCAGCAGCTGTATTGCAGCGGCGTATCGCTGACCATCCGTGACCCTCAATTCCGTCAGTTTTCCCATCAGGTGCGGCTGGATACGCCCACGCATCTGCAGCAGGATATCTACCGTGCGGCTTTGGCGCTGGCCCGGCAGTCGTGGCACGCCCCCAGCCCCATCCGCGCTTTGACCGTTACCGCCCTGTACCTGACCGACAGCGCCGACAGCTTTCAGCAGCTGGATCTGCTGGACAGCAGCGCGCCGCAGCGGAGTGACCGGCGGGAACGGTTGGAGCAGGCCATGGACGATATCCGCCGCAAATACGGAAAAGGCGCCATTACCTTCGGAAACACCGGCAAGCTGTTGGATGACGACGAGTGACTGCCGCCCCCTTGTCTGACAGCAATATATCAGGCGCCATCCCCCTGCGCGTCTAATTGTAAACTTTTTCACAAGCGGCCGCAGCGGCATTGCAAATCCCGCAAAAGCGTGCTAAGATGGTAAGAACCGTTTTTTCGGCAAAACACGCAAACATTTTCGCCCGTTCGCGGGCGACAAGGAGGCCTTTCATGGAACAGGAACATCTGACGGCTCAGGATACGCCGCAAGCTGCGCCCAAGGGCGGGTTGTGGCCGCTGTTTTTTCTTCCCGCGGCGCTGCTGTATCACGAGCTGCTGCTGCGGTTCTGTGCGCCTGACGCCGCTTTCTGGGGTATGCCGCTGGTCTATATTCTGCTCTTCTCCGCAGCGGCCGGTCTGGCCGCCGCGCTGCTGCTGGATATTCTGCCGTGGCAAAAGCTGTCCCACGCACTTTCATATATACTCTGCGGCGGCTGGGCCGTGCTGACGTGCATCGAATTCTGCTGCAAGAGCTACTTTAAAACCTACTGGGGGCTGAGCTTTATCACGCAAATGACCGGGCAGGTCATGGGTGATTTTCTTACCCCCATGCTGGAGATCATCTTCAGCAAGCTTTTGCCGATCCTGCTGGCCTTCGTTCCGCTGGTGCTGATGATTATTTTTCGCCGCGCAGTTCTGCCCGGCAAGAGGCTGAGCAAGCGGACACGCCTGCTGGCACTGGCGGCCTTTGTCCTCTGTCAGGCCGCCGGCTCCACGCTGTGCTACACCGGCAGCAGCCGCGCCGATTATACCTACAACTATGTGGCCGACCGCGCCGTATCCAACTTTGGGCTGACGGCCGCCGTGCGGCTGGAGGCGCAGTATGCGCTGTTCGGCCTGCCCCATACTCCGGTACTGAACGTCACGGAGCCGGAACCGCAGCCGGATGTGCAGACCCCCGTGGTTTACGGCTACAATAAGATGGATCTGGATTTCACCGCGTCCTCCCAGCTGGTCAGCGGACAAACGCTGGATAACATGCATACGTATTTCAGCGGCATCACCGCCAGCCAGCAGAACGAGTATACCGGTCTTTTCAAGGGTAAGAACCTGATCCAGATCACCGCCGAGGCCTTCTCCCCCTATGTCATCAGCAAGGAGCTGACGCCGACGCTCTATCGGCTGACCCACGAGGGCTTTGTCTTTACCGACTATTACCAGCCCGGCTGGGGCCAGTCCACCACCGGCGGCGAGTTTGCCGCCATGACCGGCATTATCCCCACCTGGGTCAACGGCAATCTCAGCTTCTACGCCAGTTCTCAGGACTACATGCCCTTTGCGCTGGGCAACCAGTTCCGCTCGCTGGGTTATACCACGCTGGCCTATCACAACAACTCCTATACGTATTATAACCGCCACCTGACCCATCCCAATCTGGGCTATGATTACTATGGCGAGGGCAACGGTCTGGCCATCTCCGGTCCCGGCTGGCCCTATTCCGATCTGGAAATGATGCAGCTAACCGCGCCGGATTATATCCAGGACTACGTGGACAACGGAAAGCCGTTCCATGCCTATTATATGTCTGTCAGCGGCCACGCCAACTGGGGTTGGGGTAATGCCATGTCCGCCAAAAACCGGGAGGCTGCCGTAGCCGCGTATCCCAATGCCTCGCAGCCGGTACAGGGCTATATCGCCGCCAATCTGGAGCTGGAATATGCCTTGCGCTACCTTATGGAGCAGTTGGAGGCCGCCGGAATTGCCGATGATACCGTGATCTGCCTGACCGCTGACCACTATCCCTACGCGCTGGTCACAGACGGAGTGGACTACTATCAGGAGCTGAGCGGCCTGCAGGACAGCGAGCTGGATATCTCTCGCTACCGCAACACGCTGATCATGTGGTGCGGCAGCATGGAGGAGCCGGTTCGGGTGGATACCCCCTGCTCCGCCATTGACATCGTGCCCACATTAAGCAATCTATTCGGTCTGGAGTATGACTCCCGCCTGCTGTCCGGCCGAGATGTCTTTGCAGAAAACTACAATGTGTCACAGGCCTCCACCTGTATGCCGCTGGTGATCCTGCCCACCAACCGGGGCAACAGCTGGATCACAGCCGCCGGCACCTATGATGCCCACGCCGGAACCTTTACCGCCAATCCCGGCGTTCAAGTGGCGGATGATTATGTCAAGACCGTCACATCGCTGATCGACGCCAAGTTTTCCTATGCCCGCCTGCTGATTCAGTATGACTATGCCGGCGTTGTGCTGCACCATCCGCAGGCCACCTCCGTTATGGCCGCGCCCGTGCGGCCTCCCGCCGTTGAAAGCGAGCCGGAGGACACGGACGAAACATATACGGACGAAACATATGATGAATAACAGCATCTCCCGCAAAGAGAGGCCCGGGTCATTGACCCGGGCCTCTCTTCCGTGATCTGGCGCGGCGGCAATTCTTTCTGTGGGTCTTTTCTTACCCGGACAGATTTTCCGTATCTTCCGGCCATGGGTTTTCCGTCAATTTCAAGTTTTCAGGACATAGACAGCCTGGCGCCGACCGGGGCAAAGAGGAAATCGGCAAAAGGAACGACACCTTGTCAGTCACGGCTTACCCTGCTGCGCGGATGCCTCCTCTTCTCAAAGGAATTCCCGCAGTGCCTCCTCCAGCTTCCCCAGCGCCTTCTTCTCGATGCGGGAAACGTAGCGCATCGGCTATTGTAAGTGATCTTGCCCACAAAATTGCGCCTCTTGAATCGGCGCAAACCGTTGATATAACTAGATTTATTCCACTTGCTGAAGCTCTGCGAAACGGAATTTGATGATGATCTCTTTGTCCTCCGTCAGCTCGATCCGCTCGATCAGGCT
>CAKTGD010000013.1 GCA_934561335.1 uncultured Oscillospiraceae bacterium | reverse complement strand
TGCGCTTGTTGGTGTCCTCCTCCACGCCCTCGCGGACGCCCACCGCCAGATCCTCCTCGTTGTGGTCGTTGAAGATATAGTAGCGCTGGAGCTTGCTGGTGTCGAAATAGATGTTGCCGCCGGCCTGATAGGCGTAGCCGGTGTCCAGCAGCTTGGTGATGATCTTGATATAGTCGTCAATAAGGCCGGTGGCGGGCTGCACCACGTCGGGGCGCTTGATGTTCAGCTTGCGGCAGTCCTCAAAGAAGGCGTCGGTATAGTACTGGGCGATCTCCATCACGGACTTGTGCTCCCGCTTGGCGCCCTTGAGCATCTTGTCCTCGCCCTCGTCAGCGTCAGAGGTCAGGTGGCCCACATCGGTGATGTTCATCACCCGGTTCACGTCGTAGCCTGCGTAGCGCAGATACTTCTCCAGCACGTCCTCCATAATATAGGAGCGCAGGTTGCCGATGTGGGCAAAGTGGTACACCGTGGGGCCGCAGGTGTACATTTCCACATGGCCGGGGGTGTGGGTGATAAATTCGCCCTTTTTGTGGGTAGCGGAGTTATACAGATACATAGTGTTTTCTCCTTCTTTATGCTTAATTTGTATTTGCTTGTGTGACGCGGGCATGCCGGCATGAAAAAAGCCTCCCATGCCCGCAGGCATGAGAGGCGAAAATAATCCGCGGTTCCACTCTCGTTTATCGCTCGAATTCGGCCGTTTACGGCGGCTGGCCGGAGGGCATCCAGATCCCCCGCGCTCCCGGACGCACTTTCTGTCCGCAGCGGGTAAGGGGGCTTTCAGCCGGTGGCCCCTTCTCTCTATCCCCGTGGGGTGGACATACTCTTTCCGATCCTCGCGCTGTTTAGTTGTAGCCTTTTGAAAAAGGCGAGCCGCTTTTCACTCGCGGTATCGATTATTGTAGCAGAACGCCGTCCGGTTTGTCAAGCCTTCGCCGCAATTTCAGCTCTTGCCCCGGATCTCCGCGCCGCACTTGGGACAGGTGATCACGATCTTACCCTTGCCCACCGGCACGCGGCACACGGTCTTGCACCGGGGACAGGTGAAATACTTGTGCTCCCGATCCATCCGCTGCTGCCTGCCGCTGCTGAAGCGCCGCTTGACGGGCCACCAGATCTTCTGTAAAAAGACGGCGTTTTCCGCCCGGCGCTTTTCCAGATTTCGGGAAAACACCCGCCACAGCGCCCAGATCACCAGCACCGTGGCGGCAAAGGAGACGATCGTGGATGCGATGCTGCTCTTTCTCGTCAGCATGCCCGCCAGATCCAACAGGATAGCACCCCAGATCATACACACGCCCAGCTGGTCCGCGCCGTTGCGCCCATACATGAATCGGCTCAGCGCGTTGCGCAGCCGTTGAAAAAAACTCATAGCTCTGCCTCGTTTTCCCTGTGTGGTATTGGTACAATACGCTATTCTAGCGGAAAACAGGGGAAAGGTAAAGAGCGCAGCGGGAAAATTAACAAATTGGACAAATATTTTGCCCCTGACGGAGAAGCCGGGAACTCTCTGTTGCAATCCCACGGGGGAATTGCTATAATAAATTGGTTAAAGCACACATTGGGAGCCGGCGGGATAACGCCCGCCGACCCCCTATCTGAAAAGCGGCGTCCGCCCGGGCAGGGCAGGGAAGCGCTGCGCGGAACAGCACGGGCTGTGGGCCGCTTAGTGCATCATATGCCGCGCCGCTGTGATCGGTGCGGTGAAAGGAGCTCCATCATGATCAAGATCGCCCCCTCTATTCTCTCGGCGGATTTCGCCAACCTCCAGCGGGATATTGAGAAAATCTCCACCGCCGATTACGTCCATGTAGACGTGATGGACGGCATGTTCGTGCCCAATATCTCCATCGGTATCCCGGTGGTCAAGTCCATTCGCCCCACCACCGCTCTGCCGCTGGATGTCCACCTGATGATCGAGCAGCCTGTCCGCTATGTGGATCAGTTCTGCGATGCCGGCGCGGATATCGTCACCTGCCATGTGGAGGCGGACAGCGAGGAAAATATTCTCGCCGCGCTGGATAAGATCCATGCCAAGGGGAAAAAGGCCGGCGTGGTGGTCAAGCCCAAGACCCCGGCCAGCGCCGTGCTGCCCTTTATCGACCGATGCGATATCATTCTGGTGATGACCGTGGAGCCGGGCTTCGGCGGCCAGAAGTTCATGGCCGACATGATGCCCAAGGTGCAGGCCATCCGCGGCTATATCGACGCTATGAATCCCGCCTGCGAGCTGGAGGTGGACGGCGGCGTGGACGCCAATACCTGCCATCCGTGCATCCATGCCGGGGCCAACGTGCTGGTGGCCGGCAGCGCCGTATATAAGGCGGCGGATATCCCCGGCCGTATCCGGGAATTGAGAGGTTGATCCCATGGAATTTTTCCCCGCACCGCTTGAAAAGCTGGTGGAACAGTTTGCCCGCCTGCCGGGCATCGGCGGTAAATCTGCCCAGCGTCTGGCCTTCCATGTGCTGAACCTGCCCATGGACGAGGCGCAGGCCTTTGCTGACGCCATTGTGGACGCCAAGCGCAGCGTGACGCTGTGCCCTGTATGCTGCAACCTGACGGCGGGCGGCCTGTGCCCCATCTGCGCCGATCCCCGCCGGGACGAGACGGTGATCTGCGTGGTGGCCGATCCGCGGGATGTGCTGGCTATCGAGCGCAGCCGCGAGTTTGGCGGCCATTACCATGTGCTCCACGGCGTGCTGTCCCCCATGAACCATGTGGGGCCTGACGATCTTCAGATCAAACCCCTGCTGGACCGGGTGGCAAAGGGCGGAGTCAGCGAGGTGATCATGGCCACCAACCCCGATACCGAGGGGGAGGCCACGGCACTGTACATCGCCCGGCTTTTGAAGCCCTTCGGCGTCAAGGTGACCCGCCTTGCCTACGGTATTCCGGTGGGCGGCCATCTGGAATTTGCCGACGACGCCACGCTGATGCGGGCGCTGGAAGGGCGGCAGGAGCTATGAAAAAGCGCCTGATCTGCCTTGCGCTGGCGCTGGCGCTGGCCCTGCCGCTGATGGGCTGCGGCGCACCCAGAACCGAAACGCTGGATATCTTTGCCATGGATACCTATATGTCGCTGGCGGCCATCGGCGATGGCGGCGCAGAGGTGCTGCAAGCGTGCTCCGCCCAGATCAACGCTCTGGAGCAGAAGCTGAGCCGCACCATCGAAGACAGCGACGTATCCCGCCTGAACGCCGGCGGCAGCGCCCATCTGAGCGAGGATACGGCGGCGCTGCTGCGTGCGGCGCTGGACTACAGCGAAAAGACCGGCGGCGCCTTTGATGTAACCGTCGCGCCGCTGGTATCCCTGTGGGGCATCACAACGGACGCGCCCCGCGTTCCCTCCCAGGCGGAGATCGACGCGCTGCTGCCGCAGGTGGGCTTTCGCCACGTCCATCTGGACGGCGATACCGCCGCGCTGGACGAGGGCTGCGCCATCGATCTGGGCGGCATCGGCAAGGGCTATGCCTCCGACAAGACGGCGGAGCTGTTTTCCGAAAGCGGCCTCTCCGGCGGCTTTGTGAGCCTTGGCGGCAATGTCTACGTCCACGGTGTCACCGCCGAGGGTAATCTGTGGAACGTGGCCATTCAGGATCCCCGGAATACCGGGAATTACGCCTGTACGCTGCGCCTGACGGACGCCTTTGTGGTGACCTCCGGCGGCTATCAGCGCAACTTCACTGCCCCGGACGGCACGGTGTACCAGCATATCATTGACCCCGCCACCGGCTATCCGGTGGATCGCGGCCTTTTAAGCGTCTCCATCGTGACCCGCCGCGATAGCGGCGGCACCGGCGCCATGGCCGACGCCTATTCCACCGCCCTGTATGTGATGGGCGAGACGGCTGCCGTGGATTTCTGGCGGCAGCAGGGAAGCTTCGACATGGTGCTGGTGACGGAAGATGGCCGCGTGCTCTACACGCCCGGCCTGTCGGATTGCTTCAATCAAACGGAGGGAAGCGGCTATGACTACCAGTGCCTCGCAGCCTGAACTGAAATGGAACCGTTATGACGCCGTGGCGGCGCTTATTGTGGCGCTGCTGGCTGTTGCGGCGGCGCTGTGGTTCTACCTGCCCAAGGTGAATAGCGGCGGCCTGACGGTGGTTATCTCCGTGGATGGCCAACAGACGGAGCGTGTTCGGCTGGACCGCTTTACGCAGACCACCGTTTCCAACGGCGGCTATACCCTCCACGTCGCCTCCGACGGGGAAAGCGTGTGGATCGCCAGCAGCGACTGTCCCGGACAGGACTGCGTTCACACCGGGCGCATCCGCCGCGTCGGCCAGTCCATCGTCTGCCTTCCTGCGCAGGTGGTGGTGTATCTGGAGGGCGGCGTTCAAAGCGGCGCCCCTGACGTGATCGTGGGGTGAGCGCCGTGAAAAAGATGCAATGGACGACGAAAAATCTGGCCCTGTGCGCCGTGCTCACGGCGCTGGCGCTGGGATTGAGCACGCTGGAGAACCTCTTTCCCGTGTCGCTGGTGATCCCCTTGCCCGGCGTCAAGCTGGGATTGGCCAATATTGTCACCGTGTTCGCCCTGTATGAGCTGGGGGCCGCGCCTGCGCTGGTGATCCTGCTGGCCCGGTGCTGTCTGGGCAGCCTCTTTGCGGGCAATGCCTCGGCGCTGCTGTTCTCCCTGCTGGGCGGGCTGACCGCTATGGTGACCATGATCGGTTTAAAGCGCAGCCGCCGGCTGAGCATCTACGGCGTGTCCATCGGCGGCGCGGCGGCCCACAATCTGGGGCAGATGGCGGCGGCGGTCATCACGCTGGGCAATACCATGGTGCTGGGCTATCTGCCCTTCCTGCTGGCGATATCCCTTGTTACCGGAACGCTGACAGGCTTCGTGTCGGCGCTGCTCTTCCGGGCTATGGCCCATGTCAGGCTGTCAAAATAAAAGACGGCGTATTTTACCATACGGCCCACATCGGCCCGCCTAATTTACTCCCTGTCAGGAGGAAGCTATAATGGATAAAAAAGATAAGATCATTTTGCAGCAGCTGGATGTGATCCGCTCCATGACGGAAAGCAGCATGAAGCGGATGAACAGCGACTTCTGGGGCGCGCCTGCCGCGCCGCAGAAGCCTGCCGCGCCGCAGACGCCGTCGGACGGCGGCGCGGAGAAAAAGACCGCCGTATCCACCGGCCAGAAGGAGGCGGAGCCTCAGGAGACGCTGCCGCCGCCGGAAAAGCTGGAGGATCTGCTTAACGAGCTGGATACCTACATCGGCCTTGACGTGATCAAGGAGGAGGTGCGCAGTCTCATCAATATGGTGCAGGTCTACAAGCTGCGCCGCGAGCATGATCTGCCCACCACCGACATGTCGCTCCATATGGTGTTCACCGGCAACCCCGGCACCGGCAAAACCATGATGGCCCGCATGATGGCCCGGATCTACCGCAGCCTCGGCATTCTGTCCAAAGGCCAGCTGGTGGAGGTGGACCGCAGCGGCCTTGTGGCCGGCTATGTGGGGCAAACGGCGCTGAAAACCCAGAAGGTCATTGAAAAGGCGATGGGCGGCGTACTCTTCATCGACGAGGCCTATGCTCTCAACGGCAAGTCGGAGAACGACTTCGGTCAGGAGGCCATTGACACCGTGCTCAAGGCCATGGAGGATCACCGGGACGATCTGGTGGTGATCGTGGCGGGCTATACCGACCTGATGGAGAAGTTCATCCACTCCAATCCCGGCCTTGAGAGCCGCTTCAACCGCTTTTTGCTCTTCCCCGACTACACGGTGGACGAGATGATGGCCATCTTCAAGATGCGCTGCGGCAAGGGCTATGTGCTGACGCCGGAGGCCGAGCCGCTGGTGCGGGACTATATCGCCGAGGAGAGCGCCGCCGGCGACAGCTTCGGCAACGCCCGCGGCGTGCGGAATATTTTCGAGCATATTCTGGTGGCCCAGAATAACCGCCTTGCCAAAATGGAAAACGTCACCCGGGACGACCTGATGGCGCTGACGGCGGACGATGTGCTCCATGCCCGCGGCAAGCTGGACGAATAAAAGACCGGGCCTTAGCGGGCGATATCCCGCCTTTTGACAGCCGAAAAACGGGGAGGCTATGCCTCCCCGTCTGCGTATCGCACTCATTTTGTGAAGAATCTGTAAAACTTCTGCCTGTGCGCTGAAAAGTGCTTGCATTTCCCGCGGCGCTTTGCTATACTGTCGGTCGAAGTGAATATCCTATGTTTTTCATGGGGGAGTAGTTGCGCGCCTGCGGGCGTGAGTTAAGTCAACATACATGGCGGCAGCGTCTGGCTTAACTTTTCACAGCGAGACTCATGTGCAGTATTTTCTGTGCATGGATGTCTCGCTTTTTTGTGTTTACGGGTAAAATACCGGTCAAAAGGAGGAGTTGTCATCATGAAGTATTATCTGGAGCGCCCTGAAGCCGTGCTGACGGCGCTTGACGCCGACCCCGGCGGCCTGACGGGAAGCGAGGCGGAGCGCCGCCTTGCGGAAAACGGGAAAAACAAGCTGGCCGAGGGAAAGAAAGATTCGCTCATCAAACGCTTTTTCAAGCAGATGGCCGATCCCATGACCCTGATCCTGCTGGCGGCCGCCGTCATCAGCGCCGTGCTGGCCGTGGTGCAGCACGAAAGCTTTGCCGATGTGATCGTGATCCTTTTCGTGGTCGTGGTCAATGCCGTTCTGGGCGTCTATCAGGAGAGTAAGGCGGAAAAAGCCATCGAGGCGCTGCAGCAGATGGCCGCCGCCACCAGCAAGGTGCTGCGTGACGGGCGGGAATGTACCGTCCGCAGCGAGGAGCTGGTGGTGGGTGATATCGTGCTGCTGGAGGCGGGCGATGCCGTCCCGGCGGACGGCCGTGTGCTGGAGAGCGCCAGCATGAAGGTGGAGGAGGCCGCCCTTACCGGCGAGTCTGTCCCCGTCACCAAGCTGGTAGACCTGCTGCACCTGCGGGCACAGGCGCAGGATATCCCGCTGGGTGACCGCCGCAACATGGTCTATATGGGCTCCACCGTGGTCTATGGCCGTGGCCGTATGGTGGTCACCCATACCGGTATGGACACCGAGATGGGCAAGATCGCCGATGCGCTGGCCAACGCGCAGGAGGGGCAGACGCCGCTTCAGCGCAAGCTGACCCAGCTTTCCGGCATCCTCACCAAGCTGGTGCTGGTGATCTGCGTGCTGATCTTCGGCGTGCAGCTGCTGCGCGCCGGTGCGTTCACGCCGGATGTGATCCTCCACTCCTTCATGATCGCCGTGTCGCTGGCGGTGGCCGCCATCCCGGAGGGCCTTGCCGCCGTGGTGACGGTGGTGCTCAGCATCGGCGTTACCAACATGTCTAAAAGAAGCGCCATCATCCGCCGCCTGACCGCCGTGGAAACGCTGGGCTGTGCCCAGATCATCTGCTCGGATAAAACCGGTACCCTGACCCAGAACAAAATGACCGTGGTGGAGGACTACGGCGCGGAGCGCGACCGCACCGCCGCGGCCATGGCCCTGTGCTCCGATGCCGCGCTGAACGCAGACGGCAGCGTGACCGGCGAGCCCACCGAGGCCGCGCTGGTAGCGTGGAGCGCCAAGTGCAGCCTGCCCAAGGGCGAGCTTCAGGAAAAGCTTCCTCGCGTGGGCGAGGCTCCCTTTGACTCCGGCCGCAAGATGATGTCCACCGTCCACCGCACGGAGGGCGGCTTCCTCCAGTTCACCAAGGGCGGCCCCGATGTGGTGCTGGAGCATTGCACCACCTATTGGGACGGCGCCGCGGCGCGTCCTATGACCGAGGAAAAGCGCGCCGAGATTCTGGCCGCCAACAAGGCCATGGCCGACCGTGCCCTTCGCGTGCTGGCCGCCGCCCAGCGCACCTATGATGTCATGCCCGCGTCCTGCGAGGCCGCGGACCTGGAGCATGACCTGTGCTTTCTGGGCCTTGCCGGCATGATCGACCCCGTCCGCCCGGAGGTAAAGGCCGCCATCGAAGAGTGCCGCGAGGCGGGCATCCGCCCCATCATGATCACCGGCGACCATATCGATACCGCCGTGGCCATCGCCCGGGAGCTGGGTATCCTCACCGACGGTATGAAGGCCATCACCGGCGCGCAGCTGAGCGCCATGAGCGACGAGGAGTTTGACCGCCAGCTGTCCCATATCGCCGTCTATGCCCGCGTGCAGCCGGAGCATAAGACCCGCATCGTCAATGCCTGGCGCAAGGCGGGCTATGTCACCGCCATGACCGGCGACGGCGTCAACGACGCGCCGTCCATCAAGTCCGCCGATATCGGCGTGGGCATGGGCATCACCGGCACCGACGTCACCAAGAACGTGGCGGATATGGTGCTGGCTGACGACAACTTCGCCACCATCGTAGGCGCGGTGGAGGAGGGCCGCCGCATCTATGACAACATCCGCAAGGCCATCCAGTTCCTGCTCTCGTCCAACATGAGCGAGGTGATCTCCATCTTTGCCGCCACGCTGCTGGGATTCACCGTTCTGGAGCCGGTGCACCTTTTGTGGATCAATCTGGTAACCGACTGCTTCCCGGCGCTGGCGCTGGGCATGGAGCAGGCGGAGCCTGCCATCATGCGCCGCCGTCCCCGTGACGCCAAGGCGGGCATCTTCGCCGGCGGCATGGGCGTGGACGTGGCCTATCAGGGCCTTGTGATCTCCGCCCTGACCATTGCCGCCTTCTTCATCGGCCATTTCATGGAGTCCGGCATCTGGGAGATTCCTGCAAGCGGCCTCAGCCCCGACGGCACCACCATGGCCTTTGTCACCATGTCCATGGCGGAGATTTTCCACAGTCTCAACATGCGCTCCCAGCGGGGCAGCATCTTCCGCCTGCATACCCGCAATAAGCTGATGACCTTTGCCGCCATCGGCAGCCTGCTGGCCACCACACTGGTGTGCGAGGTGCCGTTCCTGGCCGCCGCCTTCGGCTTCACCAGCGTGGAAGTAAGCGAATACCTGATCGCGCTGGCACTGGCCGTGTGCGTGATCCCCATCGTGGAGACGGTAAAGCTCTTCCAGCGCCGGGTGGAAAAATAAAAGCGGAAAATAAGAAGATGACCGGCGCATCAAAAACGCCGGTCATCTTCTGTTGTTATTCCTCTGCCTTCGGCGGCTGCTCCTTCCCCTTGCGCCGCAGCGAAAACTTTTTCCCGCTGCGCTTGCGGCGGACGAGGCGGATGCTGACCACGATCACCGCCGCGATCACCGCCAGCCATACCCAGCTGTAAGCCAGCCACACGGCAAAGTCCTCCAGCGTGCTGCCCACGGCCCTCAGTCCGTTGGTAAAGGATTGCCCCAGCCGCCCGCCGAAGGTGGTGACGGCCTCATCCTGCCCGGACAGCTGATAGACCTCGCTGAGTTCCACGTTGATGGTGGCGTAATCCACCAGCGCGTCGTAGTGCCGCAGCGTGCCGCTGAGATTTTCGATATCCCACTCCGTCTCCGAAATGGCGCTTTCGATGGTGATGATGTCCTCCATGCTGGTGGCCTTGGCCAGCAGCTGCTGCAAGCGCTCCAGCTTGATCCGGGCCGTCTCCAGCCGTGCCTCGGTGTCGTAGTAGTTCTCCGACACATCGTCTGCCGTGGTGTTGGTATAGGTCACATGGCACAGCTGACCTGCCCGCTGAAAGAAGGTTTCAAACTGTGCCGCAGGAATCCGGATGGTGTAGCTGCCGTAACGATAGCTGCTGCTGCCCCGGTTGGATACGCTGCTCTGCTGGAAATAGCCGCCCAGCTCGCGGACAAGGGCTTCAATGCCGCTGGCGGCGGCGTCAAAGTCCTGCGTCTGCATCTCCATGTAGCCGTTGTAGATCATCTTGACCGGCCGGCTGGCCGGGTCACTGGCGGCCGGCGTTCCATCCGCGTCGTAACCGCCTTCGTCATAGTTGTCATCGGATTTGCTGTTGTTGCTCCAGTAGCCGGTTTCCGGCTCACTGGCAGCCATGCTGGCGCTTGCGCCGCCTGCCGCGTCTTTGCTGGCGCCGCAGCCTGCCAGCACCAGTGCCAGCACCAGCGCCAGCAAGAGAGATACCATGCGCTTCATAGACAAAAACCTCCTTTTTTTGGATCTTCCTGTCTATGTGACGCACAGACGCGGTGAAAAGTTCCCGCTCCCGGCAAAAAAGCAGCCGATTTTTTCAAAACCGGCTGCTTTCTGTAGGGGTCATTTCACGTATTCCCTGGGGTCGATCAGCTCGCCGTCCCGCTCCACGGCAAAATGCAGATGGGGGCCTACGCTGGCCTCGGCGGCGGCGGTACCCACATAGCCCACAATGTCTCCGGCGGTCAGCTGCTGGCCCTGACTGATGGGCGGATTCTCCTGCAAGCTGCTGTAGCGCGTCACATAGCCGCCGCTGTGGGCGATGCATACGGTGGTGCCCATCAGCTCGTCCCGCGTCACCGATACGACCTCGCCTGCCGCCGCGGTTTTCACTGCGTCGCCCTCGGCGGCCTGAATGTCCAGCCCATTGTGGGTGCGCCAGTCGGCCATGGTCTCGTCATACAAAAGCTCCGACATGCTGAACACCGTTACCGTTGTGCCGTCCAGCGGCGAAACCACCTGCGGCAGCAGCTCTCTCACGGTCTCCACCGGTGGCTCCTCCTCTTTTTCCTCTGCCTTCTTCACCGGCAGATCGGGCTTTACCGGCGTCACCACCGGCGGCTTTACCTCAACGGTGGGCTGCGCGGTGGAGGCTGGCTGAACCGGCATCTCCCGGCTTCGCGCCAGAAACCCTGTTACGGCGGCTGCCGCGCACAGCGCCAGCGCGATGTAGAGGGCGCGGCGATGCTGTTTGATAAACTCCATAGCGTCTCCTTTCACCGGATGCTCTCCGATGGCCGCCTGTTACGGCCGGCGGCCGGCCGGAATGAAAAAAGACCTCTGCCGCCTATTTTGGTCAAGCAGAGGTCATTTTATACATTTTTACGGAGAACGCCGGTTTATCAGGAAAATCTGCCGCCTTGGCAGATGCCTTCTCAGTTGTCGAACTCACCCTTCAGATCCCGTCCCATCAGCATCCGTATCGCCTCATGGGGGTCGCCGTTTTCATAGAGGATGTGATAGACCGACTGGCATATGGGCAGCTCCACGCCGTATTCCTGCCCCAGCTGCACCAGCGCCTTGGCCGTGTAGTAGCCCTCGGCCAGCTTTGTATAGGGCTTGCCCTGGACAAAGCACTCGCCGAACTGCCGGTTGTGGCTGTAGGGGGAGAATACGGTGGCCTCATAGTCGCCCAGATGGCACAGTCCGTAGGCCGACAGCTCATTGCCGCCCATGGCCCGGATCAGCCGCGCCACCTCCCGGGTGCCCCGGCTCATCAGCGCGCCCTTGAGCGTCACAAGGCCTGCGCCGTCCAGAAATCCGGCGGCGATGCCCACCACGTTCTTGGCCGCCGCGCCCACCTCGTTGCCCAGCAGGTCGTTGCCGTAATAGAAGCGGATCAGATTGCTGGAGAATTCCCGCACCAAACGCTCCTTTACCTGCGCATCCTCGCTGTCGATGACCATGCAGTTGGGCACGCCGCGGTAGAATTCCTGCACATGCCCCGGCCCCAGCCAGACGGCGATGGCGTTGGAGGGATCCAGATATTCGCGGGCCACCTGACTGAGCCGCTTACCTGTGCCGATCTCCAGACCTTTCATACACAGCACAAAAATCTTATCCCGCAGCGCCATGGGGCGCAGCTCCTCCATCAGTCCCCGCAGGCTCTGGGAGCCAATGGAAATAATGATGACCTCCGCGTTTTTCACGCAGTTCAGATCGGTGGACAGGGTGATGGATTCCGGCAGTGTCAGCAAATCATTGCTGCGGCTTTCCAGAAACCGCTGCATCCGCGCCGAGCCTGCCCGGCCATACAGCGTCACGTTGTGCCCTGTGCGATTGAGATACCATGTAATCAGCGAGCCCCAGCGCCCGCAGCCGATAACGGTGATATTCATATGAGGTTCCTCCTGAGTTGAGGGAATAGTAAAGTATGTCGTGCTATATGGCAGGGGCGGACAGAGTCGTCCGCCCCTACAAAAGCCTTGCAAAGTTCGCATCCGCAGACGCGAAAAAATCGAATCATTTTTCTGACGGCATGTGCCTCAGAAAAATACTTCCCGGCCACCGGCGTGTCCGAGGGACGCCCGCAGTCGGCCGCAATCCCTTTGGCAATGAAATCGAAGATTTCATGCCACCCTTTTATCTTACGATCAGCGTTCTGCCGTCCATCTCCTCCGGGCAGGCAAGGCCCATCACATCCAGAATGGTGGGGGCGATGTCGGCCAGCCGGCCATGGCGCAGCTCGCTGCCGGCGCCGCACAGAATAAACGGCACCGGATTGGTGGTGTGGGCGGTCATGGGGCTGCCGTCAGGCTGCTTCATGTCCTCGGCGTTGCCGTGGTCGGCCGTGACCATGGCGATGCCGCCCATCTTCAAGGTGGCCTCCACCACGCGGCCCACGCAGGTATCCACGGTCTCCACCGCCTTGACGGCAGCCGCCAGCACGCCGGTGTGTCCCACCATATCACAGTTGGCAAAGTTCAGGATGATTACGTCATACGCGCCCGACTCAATGCGCTCCACGCACTTGTCGCATACCTCCACGGCGCTCATCTCCGGCTGGAGATCATAGGTGTCCACCTTGGGAGAGGGCACCAGCACCCGGTCCTCGCCGGGATACTGCGTCTCCACGCCGCCGTTGAAGAAGAAGGTCACATGGGCGTATTTCTCCGTTTCGGCGATGCGCAGCTGCGTCATACCCATGCTGCTGAGATATTCGCCCAGTCCGTTCTTCACCGCCACGCGGGGCCATGCCACCAGCACATTGGGCATGGAGGCGTCGTATTCGGTGTTGCACACATAGGTGGTGGGGAAATATTCCCGGGCAAAGCCGTCAAAATCGGGATCCACGATGGCGCGGGTGATCTCCCGTGCCCGGTCGGGCCGGAAGTTGAAGAAGATCACGCTGTCGTTGTCGTTGATGGTGCCCTCGCTCTGGCAGACCACCGGCTCCATAAACTCGTCCGTTACGCCGTTTTCGTAGCTCTTGGCCACTGCGTCCACCGGGTCGGGATTGCGTGCGCCCTCGCCATATACCATGGCGTCATAGGCCATCTGCACCCGTTCCCAGCGCTTATCACGGTCCATGGCGTAGTAGCGTCCCATCACCGTGGCGATCTTACCCACGCCGATCTGGGCGCAGGTATCCTGCAATTCCTGTACAAAGCCCTTGCCGCTGGTGGGGGAAACGTCCCGTCCGTCCAGGAAGCAGTGTACATAGACCTTTTCAAGGCCCTTCTCCTTTGCCATCCGCAGCAGGGCATACAGATGGCTGATATGGGAATGAACGCCGCCGTCGGACAGCAGTCCGTACAGATGCAGGCTGGTGCCGTTTTTCACACATGCGTCCATAGCCCGGTTGTATGCTTCGTTCTGAAAAAAGCTGCCGTCATCAATGGCGCGGCTGATGCGGGGCAGATCCTGAAAGACCACCCGGCCGCCGCCGATATTGGTGTGGCCCACCTCGCTGTTGCCCATCTGTCCTGCGGGCAGTCCCACATCCAGACCGCTGGCAGACAGCGTTGTGTTGGCATATTCCCGGAACAGCCGATCCAGCACCGGCGTATTGGCCATCGTGACAGCGTTATCGTCACTGGCGGGCGCCAGGCCGAAGCCGTCCATAATGATCAGCGTAGTCGGTGTCTTGTTCATTGCAGACCTTCCTTTCCCGTATGTCAGTCCTGATTGGCCGCGTTGATGATCTCCACAAATTCGGCAGGTTTCAAGCTGGCGCCGCCGATCAGGCCGCCGTCGATATCGCTCTGGCTCAGCAGCTCCGCAGCGTTGGAGGGCTTCATGGAGCCACCGTACTGAATGGTGATGGAGCGTGCGATGCGTGCGCCGTACAGATGGCGCACGGTGGTGCGGATGAAGGTGCACACCTCCGCAGCCTGCTCGGCGGTGGCAGTCTTTCCCGTGCCGATGGCCCACACAGGCTCATAGGCGATCACGCACTTGCGCAGCTTCTCGGCGGGCACGCCGGCCAGCGCGGACTTCACCTGCAAGGCGATCAGCTCCATGGTGATGCCCAGCTCCCGCTGCTCCAGCGTCTCGCCCACGCAGATAATGGGGTGCAGTCCCGCCTCCAGTGCGGCCAGTGCCTTCTTGTTGACGGTCATATCGGTCTCGCCGAAATACTGCCGCCGCTCGGAGTGTCCGATGATGACGTACTTCACGCCCAGATCCTTCAGCATCTCGGCGGACACCTCGCCGGTGAAAGCGCCGGACTTCTCATAAAACACGTTCTGCGCGCCGACGGACACCCGCAGGTCCTTGAAAGCGCGGATGGCGGTGGAGATGTTGACGGCGGGTACGCACACCACCACGTCGCACCACTTGGCCTTGGGCATCAGGGATTTCAGCTCCTCGGCAAACTTCTTGGTTTCGCTGGCGGTCATGTTCATTTTCCAGTTGCCGGCGATGATCGTCTTACGATATCTGCGATTCATAGTTTTAACTCCTCTGTCTATTTTAAATCATCAAATTAAGAAATAAATCCTGTCCGCCGCGTCATACCTGTCCCGGCGATGCGGCAGAGTCCGGGATATTGCTTATTTATTCAGCAGGCACGCCACACCGGGCAGCTCCTTGCCCTCCAAAAACTCCAGCGAAGCGCCGCCGCCGGTGGAGATGTGGGTGATCTTGTCGGCAAAGCCCATCTGCTCCACGGCTGCCGCGCTGTCGCCGCCGCCCACGATGGTCACCGCGCCGCTGTCGGCCAGCGCCTGCGCCATGGCCCGGGTGCCTGCGGCAAAGTTCTCAAATTCAAATACGCCCATGGGGCCGTTCCATACCACGGTGCCTGCGCCCTTCACAGCGGCGCAGAAGCTCTTGATGGTCTCCGGCCCGATGTCCATGCCCTCCCAGCCGTCGGGAATGGCCATGGTGCTGACCACCTGACGCTTGGCGTCATTGGAGAAGTCGTCGGCCGCCATGGTGTCGGCGGGCAGCAGCAGCTCCACGCCGTTGCGCTTGGCCTTTTCGATCATCTCCAGCGCGTAGTCCAGCTTATCCTCCTCGCACAGGCTCTTGCCGATGGAGCCGCCCTGCGCCTTGGCAAAGGTATAGGCCATGCCGCCGCCGATGATCACGGTGTCGGCCTTGTCCAGCAGATTGCGGATCACGTTCAGCTTGTCGCTGATCTTGGCGCCGCCCAGCACCGCCACAAAGGGCCGCTTGGGGTCGTCCAGCGCCTTGCCCATGATTTCCAGCTCCCGGGCCACCAGCAGGCCGGACACGGCGGGCAGATAGGCCGCCACACCGGCGGTGGAGGCGTGGGCGCGGTGCACAGTGCCGAAGGCGTCGGACACATACAGCTCCGCCATAGAGGCCAGCTCCTTGGCAAAGTCGGGCCCGTTCTTTTCTTCGCGGATATCAAAGCGCAGGTTTTCCAGCAGCATGATCTGGCCGCCCTTCAGAGCCGCGGCCTTGGCCTTGGCGTCCTCGCCCACGATGTCCTTGGCGAAGATGACCTCCTGTCCCAACAGCTCGCTGAGACGCTCTGCCACAGGGGCAAGGCTCAGCTTTTCCTTCCATTCGCCCTTGGGCTTGCCCAGATGGGAGCAGGCGATGACCGCCGCGCCGCGCTCCAGCAGGTAGCGGATGGTGGGCAGGGAGGCCACAATGCGCTTGTCGCTGGTGATGGCGCCGGTTGCCTTATCCTGAGGCACATTGAAGTCGCAGCGCAGCAAGACCTTCTTGCCTGCAACGTCCACGTCCATGACGGTTTTCTTGTTGTAATTCATATTACTCTATCTCCTTATCTCAGAAGTGGGGTCTCTTGGGTGTTCACTTTTGCGCCTGTGCCATCTCGCCGGTGCCGCTCAGCCCGGGAAAGCCGTTCTGCCGCAGCGCCTCGTAGGTAAGAATGGCCACGGAGTTGCTCAGATTCAGACTTCTCGCCTCGCCGCGCATGGGCAGGCGGATGCATCGGTCATAGTGGGCCATGCGGAAATCCTCCGGCAGTCCCGCCGTCTCCTTGCCGAAAAAAAGCCAGCACTCCGGTGAGAACCGGGCGCGGGTATAGTCCTGCGGCGCCTTGGTGGTGGCCAGCCACATGTTATCGGCGGCCTCCGGATTGCGGCGGAAAAAATCGTCCAGCCCCTCATAGTCCCGCACCGTCACCAGATGCCAGTAGTCCAGACCTGCCCGTTTCACGGCGCGGTCGGAAATGTCAAAGCCCAGCGGGCGGATCAGGTGCAGCGCGGCGCCGGTGGCGGCGCATGTGCGGGCGATGTTGCCGCAATTTTGCGGGATCTCCGGCTCCACCAGTACAATGTTCAGCATGAAGCTTTCTCTCCTTGTGTTCAAAAAGCTCTGCCTAGTATAATGCAAACCGCTGGAAAATTCAACATCGAAATTGTTAAAAAGAGGATTTTTCTCATAAAAATATTGATTTTGAATGATAAAAACCACAGAAAAACCACATTTCGACATATCCCCCGATTTTTTGCGCCGCCATATAAAAAAAGTTGTTGCATTTTCATGATAAAAGACTGGATTTTTGTAAAGAACATGTTATAATAGGATTGTGCATGCATCAAGCGTGCCGACTCGAACGCTTTGCGTCCAAAGGCCTTACGGCCGGCGGAATCGCGTAACAGTGTCTCAGGGAGGTGTCGTTCCGATGGATTACAATCAGCTCGTTGTCGATTACTGCGCCGGCGGAACCGGCGCCTTTACCGCCTTGTAACCGCTGATACTGCATACTTTGTCCGCTCACCCACCGGCGAAGGCGGACGGTCTGCGGTAGTGGCGGTTTTTCCTGTTTCCGGGTAAAAAATAAGGATAGCAGCAAATAGAAATTTTACATAAAAAAGAAAAACAGAAAGCGAGGATATCCCCCATGATTTCTCACGGTAAGGACATCAAAATTTTCACCGGCAACGCCAACCCCACGTTGGCAAAGGAGATCTGCAGGATCATCGGCACCAAGCTGGGCGAGGCGGAAGTCAAGAGCTTCGCAGACGGTGAGGCCAGCGTCTCTTTGTACGAGACGGTTCGCGGCAGCGACGTGTTCCTCATCAACTCCACCTGCAAGCCCGTCAATGACAGCCTGATGGAACTGTTGATCATGATCGACGCCTGCAAGCGCGCCAGCGCAGGCCGCGTCACCGCCGTGATCCCCTATTTCGGCTATGCCCGTCAGGATCGCAAGGCCAAGAGCCGCGACCCCATCAGCGCCAAGCTGGTGGCCAACATGATCACCGCCTCCGGCGCTGACCGTGTGCTGACAATGGATCTCCATGCCAGCCAGATCCAGGGCTTCTTTGATATTCCCGTGGATAATCTGCTGGGCAACCCCGTGTTTGTGGACTACTATGCCAAGAAGTTCGGCGAGAAGTGCGAGAACATGGTGGTGGTGTCTCCCGACGTGGGCAGCGTGGCCCGCGCCCGTACATTCGCCCAGAAGCTGCACATGAATCTGGCCATCGTGGACAAGCGCCGTCAGAAGGCCAACCAGTGCGAGGTCATGAACGTCATCGGCGATGTGTCCGGCAAGGACTGCATCCTGTTTGACGACATGGTGGATACCGCCGGCTCCATCTGCAACGCCGCCAAGGCCATCGTAGAGGTGGGCGGCGCCCACAGCGTGTACGCCTGCGCCAGCCACGGCGTGCTGTCCGGCCCCGCGCTGGAGCGTATCAACAACAGCGTCATCAAGGAGATGGCTCTGCTGAACACCATTCCCGAGGAGATGGGCAAGGGCTGCGACAAGATCAAGTACCTGTCCGTGGCTCCCATGTTTGCCGAGGCCATCGAGCGCATCTATCAGGAGATCTCCATCGCCA
>CAKTGD010000012.1 GCA_934561335.1 uncultured Oscillospiraceae bacterium | reverse complement strand
GGCGAAGCCAAGCTGAGCCAGACCCGTGAATTGCAGATGGGCCATTTGACCATCGGCGCATCCGACACCGTGACCAGTCAGTTCCTGCTGCCCCATCTGGACAGCTTCCACCGGCAGTTTCCCGCCATTCATATTCAGATCATTTCCGGCCGCAGCCACAAGGTACTGGGGCTGCTGCAATCCGGCAAGGTTGACATCGCCTTTGCCAGCACCCCCAACGAGGGCAGCTTTGAAACCATTCCCTGCTTTGCCACCCATTCCATCTTTGTGGCAAGCCCGGAATATCCCTGCGATTTTGACCATGTGTACACGCTGGCCGAGATTGCGGATTTCCCGCTGATCCTGCTGGAACGCAAGGCCAGCTCCCGTCTTTATCTGGAAAAGTATTTTCTGCAAAACGGCCTGCGCCTGAACCCTGAGATCGAACTGGGCGCCAGAAGCCTGCTTGTGGATCTGGCTGCCATCGGCTTTGGCGTAGCAGGCGTAACGGAGGAATTTGTGCGCAAGGATCTGGACAACGGACGGCTGCGGAAATTGCAGACCTCCTTCGACATTCCCCACCGCAGCGTGGATATGTGCATTCTGCGCGGCGTGCCGCAGACGGCGGCGGCGCAGCGCTTTGCTGACCATATCCGGGAAAGCGTGCAGAACGGATAAGCATTTCCCGCCAAAAGAAACCGCGCCCGAACCGTCAAAAAGAAGGCTCCCTTCCCTGTGTGGAACGGAGCCTTCTTTTCATATGTTACGCTTTCTCAAACACAGCCTTCATACACCGGTAGGTCATATAGCAGTCCAGCTTTGCCACCGTCTCATAAGGCGCGTGCATGCTCAGCACCGGTACACCGGCATCGATGGTGTCGATATTGCGCTGCGCCATAAACTTGGCAACCGTTCCGCCGCCGCCGGCGTCGGTCTTTCCCAGTTCCGCCATCTGCCAGAACACCTTTTCCCCGTTCAGCAGGCCACGCAGCTTGCCCACCACCTCGGCGCTGGCGTCGGACGCACCGGATTTTCCGCCTGCCCCGGTATATTTGCACAGGCCCACACCGTAATTGATGAAAGCAGCGTTACGCTTATCGTACACCTCGGCAAAATTGGGATCATAAGCCGCCGTCACGTCGGCGCTGACGCAGAAGGAGTTGGCAAAGCAATCCCGCAGCAGTACGCCCTGCGTGTCGCACAGCTCACCCATGAACTTGTCAAAGGCGGCCGACAGCATACCGGACACGCCCTCGCTGCCGATCTCCTCCTTATCGGCGAAGATGCACACGGCGGTACGCTTCGGCGTCTCGGCGTCAAACAGTCCGGCAAGCTCAGCATAGGCGCAGACACGGTCATCGTGTCCATAGCTGGCGATCATGCTGCGGTCAAAGCCGATATCCCGGGCCTGTCCCGCCGGAACGGCCTCCAGCTCCGCGGAGATAAAGTCCTCCTCCACCATGCCATAGCGCTCATGCAGCAGCTGCATAACCCCCAGCTTGAAACGGTTCTTCTCGTCCTCATCCGCCACCGGCACAGAGCCCACCAGAATATTCAGGCTCTCGCTGGGAATGGCCTCACCCAAGGGCTTTTTGCTCTGCTCGCGTCCCAGATGGGGCAGCAGGTCGTTGATGATAAACTGGGGATCCTCCGGCTTGTCGCCAATGTGAATGGGCAGCACCGTGCCATCGGCCAGCGTTACCACACCGTGAAGCTCCAGCGGAATGGTGACCCACTGATATTTGCGGATGCCGCCATAGTGGTGGGTCTTGAAATAGGCCAGCTCCGTGTCCTCATACAGCGGCCGCGGCTTCAGATCCAGACGCGGCGCATCGGTGTGGGCGGCGGCAATGTTGGCGCCGTGGGACAGCGGCTCCTGGCCGATCACCGCCAGCATAATGCCCTTGCCCCGGTTGTTGCAGTATACCTTATCGCCACTTTTCAGCGGCATACCGGCCTTGAACGGCACAAAGCCCCGCTCCTCAGCCAGCTTAATGCAGTAGTCCACGCACAACCGTTCCGTTTTGCCGTGGTTGAGAAAGTCCTTATACGCCTCGCAATATTCATGCATGGCGGATTTTTCCGCCTCGCTCAGGCGGTCATAGCCGTTTTCAGGGGCATACAGCAGCGCCTTGCCCAGCTTGTTTTTTTCACTCATGGGATGGTTCCTCCTTATATCATTTACCGTTCAGGAACGGGCGCGGCTGTCCAGATTGCTCAGCAAGCTGGTCGCCGCCTGACAGTTATTGATAAATAGTGCGTCTGTAACGCCGTACTGGCTGATGATGTCGGCCACGCTGCCCACTTCCTCACGGATGTCCACTACCACAATGCGCTGATAGTAGTCGATCATATACGGGATAAAAGCGTTGCCATAGGATTCCTTGAACACCAGCAGCGTCTTGTCGTTGTGATGATCCGTGGTGATCACCGTCAGGGGCTGGTCGCCGCACATGAACATACCGGCGTATTCCGATGTGCCGCCGTTGACCGCCTGTCCGTTATACCGCACGCCGTCGCGGTAATAGACCATTGAGTAGCCCACATGGGGGAACCGGGCCACAGAGTAGTCGGGATTGGCCGTCAGTTCCGCAGGGCGTCCTCCGTACATGTGCAAAGACCCGATATAGCCTGTGCGGATCACGGTATCATAGCTGTCCAGCTCCCACGGCGTCATGCCGTTGGCCTGACAGTAGGCCGCCGATGCGTAGTAGGCGCCCAAACTGGTCCAATGATGGTCGGTGCGGTAGAAGAGATACTCCCCGGCATGCCGGTCCATCAGTCCCATACAGTCCACGGTGGTAACGGTGCTGTCCATCTTATCATAGGTAGATTGGATAAACTGCGCAATATCGTCATGGGGATCGGTATAATCCGCCGGAGAATGATAGGCGCAGCATTTGGGCGTCAGCAGGCAGCTGACATGAATGTTGGGATATTTGGCGGCAAAGCGGTTCACCGTATCGGCGTAAGCGCTGGAGCCTGTCGGATCGGGATCAAAATACTCCACGCCGTAATCTCCGCACAGCAGCACCGCATTGGCATACCGTGCGGCGATCGTATTGTGGTAATGGCCCTCGCCCGCCGTCTCCGCCACCATGGAGTCGGCGTCGTCAGAGGACACAGCGCTGCCCTTTCCGGGTGCAATATAGCGCTGCCCCGCAGGTACGATCTGCTGGCCGCAATTGGCGCACACACCATCCTCTCCCACCGAATGGCCCAGCGCGGGATGAATCACCGCGCCGCACACGGCGCACACCTCCGCCTCTGTGCAGCTGGCAGGTCCGGCGGAGGTATGCGGCAGCTGGGGCGACAGCTCAATGCCGCAGCGCAGGCAGGTCTGGGGCGCTTCGCAGGTGGCCTCGGGGCCGGGCTCGTGGCCCAGCGCCTCCTTCATAACCTTACCACATTCGGTACATACCTCCGGCTCGGTGCAGGTGGCGGGCGCGGCGGACACATGCTTATGGCAGCCGCTCAGCACCAGTGACAGCACAAGCAGCGCCGCCGTCAGCAACAGTATCTTTTTCATGGAACGCTTCCTTTCTCACTTGGGAACTTGTTTCTATTTCTACGCACGATTATAGGCAATAGGACAACTTTTTGCAAGAGGATACGAAAAATTTCCCATCTTTTCGGCTCAGTTAAAAAAATATATGTGGCTTTATGGGAAAATTTATGGTATACTGATTGGCACTGATAAAAACGAGGTGAGCATCATGAACCGGCAGTTTCCCCGTCTGGATGTATATCTGGACAGGCTTTATGACAACGCCCGCCACGTGATCTCACGCTGCAATGCACAGGGTATCGCTGTATGCGGCGTGGTAAAGGGCGTGGGCGGTATGCCTCAGATCGCCAGCGTCATGCTTCAGGCCGGCGCCGCTCAGATCGGAAGTAGCCGTTTGGAGCAGGTGGCCCGGTGCAGGGCAGCCGGCGTGGACGGGCCATTTTTATTGATCCGCATCCCCGGCTTGTCGGAATTGGCTGACACGGTGGCGCTGTGCGAAACGTCGCTGCAAAGCGCGCCGGAAACGCTGGACGCGCTGGAGCAGGAATGCCGCCGGCAGGGAAAAACCCATCGTGTGATCGTAATGGCCGACCTTGGCGATCTGCGGGAGGGCTTCTGGGATAAGGATGAGATGATAAAAGCCTGCGTCCATGTAGAGCGGGATCTGCCCCACGTCCATCTATCCGGCATCGGCGTAAATCTCAGCTGTTACGGTGCGATACGGCCAACCCCCGACAAAATGGATCAGCTGACAGGGCTGGCCCGGCAGATCGAGCAGGCCATCGGCCGCAAATTAGAAACCGTGTCCGGCGGCGCCACCAGTTCCTATCCGCTGGTACACCGGAACATCATGCCGCAGGGCATCAATCATCTGCGCATTGGCGAGAACATGCTGCTGAGCTATGACCTGCAAAAGCTTTGGGGCATTCAGGATATGGACTATCTGCGGATGGATACCTTTATCCTGACGGCTGAGGTCATCGAGATACACGACAAGCCCACCTATCCGCAGGGGGAATTCTGCGTGGACGCCTTCGGCCACACGCCGGTCTATGAGGATCGCGGCGTGCGCCGCCGGGCGCTGCTGGCGTTGGGTCGCGCCGACGTGGTGGAGTTGGAAACGCTGTCGCCGCTGGAAAGCGGGATCACCGTAATAGGCGGCAGCTCCGACCACTGTATTGTGGATATAACAGACTGTGAACGGCCGCTGCGGGTGGGCGATACGGTGTCCTTCTGTATGCGGTACTGCCATCTTCTGTATCTGACAGGCCGGGAAGATGTTCGGTTTGTCTTTCACGGAGCATAATAATACGATAAGAATAACGGAGGAATCAATAGTATGGGAAATATGGAAGGTTTTAGTATTTTTCTCTTTAACGCGATCATCACGCTGTTCTGCTTTTTCGCGCTCTCTCCCATCGTACTGTCGGCCATTTCCAGCTTTGGCGTACAGAAGCGTTTTGCTCAGACAATGGTGGATGAGGGAGTGATCAGCGCCGAGAATGTAAAAGCGCTGCTGCCGAAAAAGCAGTTGGCCGGTGTGATCGTTTCTGTGGTCGTGGCGGCGGCGGTCGTCTATTCCGCTGTAAAGATGATGCCCTTCGGCCCCATCTGTGCCCTGTTCGGCGTGGCGGGCGGCGTCATGAAGTACCGCAAGGTGCTCCAGTTCAATTCTCTGACAGTGCAGCGTTTCAAGAGCACCTTCAAGGATAGCTATAACGCCAAAAAGCTGAACGCCTATGTGGACAGAATGTTCTGATCCGCTCTGTGGGAAAGGACGATCTGAGTATGACAGAGTATCATCAGGAAGCAGAGCATATCTTTAAAAAGGGCACCGTCGTTTACCGGCAGGGCGAATACGTCCCGGCGATTTTCGATGTGCTGCGCGGACAGGTGGCTCTGTATGTAGACTATCAGCAGCCCACGCAGCGCCTGCTGACCGAGGTCGAGGACGACGGTTTTTTCGGTCTGGTGGGTTTTTTGGAGACCCGCCCCCAAAACGCGACTGCCGTGGCGCTGGAAAAGACGACCTGCAGCATCATCACCCACGAAAACTTCGGCCGCTATTTTCAGGAGCGTCCCGCTAAAATCATGAGCATTATGCAGTATATGAGCAAGCGGATGCGGATCCTGTCACGGGGCTATCTGGAAGCCAGTCAGGCTCTGGAGGAATACGCCGATGCCGAGCGGCTTCTGGCGGAGCGGAGGGACTGGTATGAGGAGCACCAGGATCTCTATCACCGGATCATGGGGCTGTTTGGATTTGACTATTAAGTGCAAAAAATCCCCCGCCCTGTCGTGAAATAAACCGGTAAACCTGTGCAACAGACAAAATTCCCCCTTATGTAGGATAATACCTACATAAGGGGGAACTCTTTTTTTATTGATTCACTCTCCGCTTACGTCGGCAGGCGCCTCCTGCACAGGTGTTTCCTGCGCAGGTGTCTCCTGTGTCGCCTCCCACGGTGCCGGGGATGGCGTCAGCGTGTCGTTGACCGTCGCGCTGACATGGGCCACAGCAGCAGCATTGGCCGCCTTTTCCGCCGCCTCTCGCTGCTGTGCGGCGGCGCGCTCCTCTTCTGCTCGGCGGTGGGCTTCCGCATTGGCGGCGCGGGCAGCCGCCTTCTCTGCTGCCCGGCGCCGGGAAGCCGCCAGAAACGCGCGCACCGCCAGCCAAAGGGCGATCACAGCTACCACAGCCATACCGACCCAGCCCGGCGTGCGGATCCGATAGAAGTCACGAATCGTAAAATACCCCTTCCCCATACCAAGGAAGTACATTGCCACTGCGGCAGCGGTACATACAATGCACGCCGTCAGATCCAGTATTGCCCTGGCGCGGTGGGTATGGCGGCGCGCAAAATAGCACAGCAGCAACACCGCAGCCCCCAGAAACAGCGTGGGAGACTGGCTGCAAAGAATATATCCCAATGTGGCGTCCATCATGTCTCAGGACTCCTTTCTCCTGCTCTTGCGGCTCATTTGACCATCGGCAGCGCGGCCAACAGCTCCAGCGGCTGCGCGCCGGTATTGCGGATACCGTGGCTGTGCCCCTCAGGGCAATAGTGGCACATACCGGCGCTGAGGGGATACTCCGCGCCGTCATCGGTGCACAGGCCGCTGCCGGCCAGCACATAGATCAGCTCGCAGTTGCCTGTGTGAGTATGCAGGCCGATGGAAGCGCCGACCGGCACCGTCAGACGCACGGCAGCGCCCATCCGGAAATCTTCATACCTGCGGACGGTAACATGGCCCTCGCCGCCCTTGAAGTGGGCAACGTCATGGGCAGGCATGGTGTCGAAATCAAGAATCATACGCCGCCTCCTCAGTTCAGAAAGTCCTTCAGCTTTTTGCTGCGGCTGGGATGGCGCAGCTTGCGCAGGGCCTTGGCCTCGATCTGGCGGATGCGCTCACGGGTAACGTTAAACTCCTTACCCACCTCCTCCAGCGTGCGGGGACGGCCGTCCTCAATGCCAAAGCGCAGCTTCAGCACCTTTTCCTCCCGGGGCGTCAGCGTGCTGAGCACATCCACCAGCTGCTCCTTCAGCAGCGTAAAGCTGGCCGCCTCGCTGGGCTCGGACGCGCCCTCATCGGGAATGAAGTCGCCCAGATGGCTGTCCTCCTCCTCGCCGATGGGCGTTTCCAGCGAAACCGGCTCCTGCGCGATTTTCAGGATCTCCCGCACCTTGTCCACAGGCATCCCCATCTCAGCGGAGATCTCCTCCGGTGAGGGATCGTGTCCCAGCTGCTGCAGCAGCTGGCGGCTGACGCGGATAACCTTGTTGATGGTCTCCACCATATGTACGGGGATACGGATGGTGCGGGCCTGATCGGCGATGGCGCGGGTAATGGCCTGACGGATCCACCATGTGGCGTAGGTGGAGAACTTGTAGCCCTTGGTATAGTCAAACTTCTCCACCGCCTTGATCAATCCCAGATTGCCCTCCTGAATCAGGTCAAGGAACAGCATGCCGCGGCCCACATAGCGCTTGGCGATGGACACCACCAGACGGAGGTTTGCCTCGGCCAGCTTCTGCTTGGCCTTGTTGCCCTCCTTGATGTCCTTCTTCAGCCGGGCCATTTCCTCTTCTGGAATGGTCTCTTCATTTTCGGCAGCTTCATCGATCCGCTCCTGTGCGGCGCGGCCGGCAGCCATGGCCGTGGCCAGCACCACCTCTTCATCCGCGTTCAGCAGCGGCACCCGTCCGATCTCCTTGAGGTACATGCGCACGGGATCGTCGATATTGAAGCTGTCCACCAGCGTGTTGGGGTCCACCAGCTCCTCTTCCTCGATCTCGGCGATCTCCTCCATAGGCGGCTCGATATCGTCATTGATATCGGCCAGGAAGTCCTCGGTTCCCACCTCGATACCAAGCGCCTCCAGCGAATCGTAGATCCGATCCATCTGTTCGCTCTCCAGATCCATCTCATCGAGCACATCACTGACCTCATTGGCGTCCAACCGGCCCTTTTTCCTTCCCTTGGTCAGCATATCCCGCAGCTTCTCGCTGCCCATGATCAGCGCGGCAGCCGGCAGCGAGGCGATGGTCTTGTCATCCAGCTTTCCTTTTTCCTTTTTGGCCTCGCCCTCCTTGTGGGCGTCTGCTTTTTCGGCGCTTTCCTTCTTTTTCTTGTCATCCTCGGCCAGCAGGGCATTGGCCATGGCCTCCAGCTCCTGCTTGGTATAGGTTTTCTCGGTCATGTGTGCTTTCCTCCATATCGTTTCTTGTCTTTGAATGTTTCTTGTGCCAACAGCAGCGGATCGATCCCGGAGCTGTCCCGTTTGGCCTGCTCTTCGCGGATCACCCGTATGTAATCCGCCAGCGCCTGAGATGCGTTGGCGTTGGATTCCGGTTTTTGCAGCAGAACGGTAAGGTGGCTCATCTCCTCGCCCGTCAGCTCCGCCGTCAGGGCGGAAAGTCCGCTGCGGTTGTGGCGCTGGCGCCACATGGCCTCGTAGATTTTGCCCAGCAGCGGCGAGGAGAACGCCTCCGCTTCCAGCGGCTGCACGTCGCCAAACAGTGCCGGATCCAGATGCAGCAGCCGGATCACGCCCTCCTCCGCCATGGCGCTTCGCAGATTGGTGTAGCGGCTGCCCCGCGCCGCAGGCTGTACGCTCAGCGCCGGGTTCAGCTCCTGCCGTTCCCGTTTTTTGCGGTCGCTGTACCGCCGCTTGCGTGCGGCGCGCTCCACCTCCTGGCGCATGGCTCCCGTTGAAAGGCCCGCTGTTTCCGCGGCGCGGCCGGCATACACCTCCCGCTCCACGGCATTGTCCAGCTCCGAGAGCACCTGACTGATTTCGGCCGTATAGTCGATGCGGCCCTGGTCGCTGCCCAGATCGTACTTGGCCGCCACCTGAGCCATGCGGAACTCCACGCCGTTCTCGCTGCCGGAAAGCAGCCGCTCAAAAGCGGGCGCCCCCTGATTCTTGATAAAATCATCGGCATCCTGCTTGACATATTCGCCGTCCACCAGCCGCCGCGGCAGCTTCAGTACCCGAACGGTAAACTCGGTGTTGTTCAGCATTTCCAGCGCCCGCTGCGTGGCCAGCTGTCCGGCGTTGTCGTTGTCGTAGCACAGCACCAGCTCCTTGGTATACCGGCCCAGCAGCCGAAGCTGCTCGCCGGTCAGCGCCGTACCCATAGAGGCCACCGCGTTGTCAAATCCGGCCTGATGCAGCGTGACCACGTCAAGGTTCCCCTCGCACAGGATCATATTGGGGCGCTTTGTTTTCTTGGCCAGATTCAATCCGTACAGCACCCGCCGCTTGCTGTATACCGGCGTCTCGGTGCTGTTCATGTACTTCGGCTCCGACTTGTCGATCACGCGGCTGCCAAAGCCCACCACATCGCCACGCACGTCAATCACCGGCAGCATCAGCCTGTTGCGGAATTTATCGTAGAAGCCGCCGCTTTTATTGGCCACAATCAATCCCGCCGTCAGCAGCTCCTGCTTGGTATAGCCCCGGCCGGTCATCGTCCGCAGCAGGGCGTCCCAGCTGTCCGGCGAAGCGCCCATGCCGAAGCGTACCGCCGTCTTGCGGGATATGGCGCGCTTATCAAGATAGGCCCGCACCGCCGCGCCGTCAGCACCCTGCAGCACGTCGTAATACCAGCGGGCTGCCTCCCGGTTCAACGCCAGCAGCCGCTTGCGCAAGCGGTCGCTCTCAGCAGATTCCCGGTCCTCAGGCACCTCCATATTGACCCGCTTGGCCAGAAAGCGCACCGCGTCAGGATAGGACAAATTCTCAATATCCATGACAAAGTTGATTACGCCGCCGCCTTTTTTGCAGCCGAAGCAATGGTAGAACTGCTTGTCCGGCAGCACATGGAACGAGGGTGTCTTTTCGTTGTGAAAGGGGCAGCAACCCCAATAGCTGCCGCCCTTCGGTGTCAGCGACACATAGGAGCCGACCACATCCACAATGTCGTTGCGGGCAATCAGCTCATCAATAAAACTCTGTGAAAACAGGCCGCCTCCCCCCTTTCCGCAGCATGTCAAAATTCTTCCTCATATTATTATACGGTATCGTTTTCAAATACACTCTTTTTTTATCAAAATTTTTCAAAAAACAAAAATTTTTTGTATCCATGCCCGGCGCAAGGTGATATAATAGGAAAAAATATGTGATATAAGGAGGCTTTTCGATGAAACGACTCTTTACCGGCGGCCGCGTGGTCAGCGGCAGCGGCGTAACAGATGCCGACATTCTGGTGGACGGTGAGAAGATCGCCGCCGTAGCGCCCCATATTGACGCGCCTGACGCGCAGACCGTGGATGTAGCCGGCAAGCTGCTGCTGCCAGGCTTCATTGACGCCCATACCCACTTTGATCTGGATGTGTGCAGCACCACCACCGCCGATAACTTTGAGAGCGGCAGCCGCTCTGCCCTGCGCGGCGGCACCACCACCGTCATCGACTTTGCCTGTCCCAACAAAGGGGAAACGCTGTCCTACGGTCTTGACCTGTGGCGGAAAAAAGCGGCGGACTGCCACTGCGACTATGGCTTCCACATGACCATTGACGACTGGAACGACGGCATCGAGCATGAGCTGGACGACATGTTCGCCGCCGGGATCACCTCCTTCAAAATGTACATGACCTACCCGGCCATGATGCTGCCGGACGGCGACCTTTACCGTGCGCTGAAAGCGCTAAAGGCCCGGGGAGGCATCTGCGGCGTACACTGTGAAAATAGCGGCGTCATCGACGCGCTGGTGGCGGAGAAAAAAGCGGCCGGAGAAAACGCCGTGGCCTGCCATCCCCAGACACGGCCTGACTATCTGGAGGCTGAGGCGGTGAGCCGCATCCTGCGCATCGCACAGGCGGCGCAGGCCCCTGTGGTGATCGTTCACACCACCAATGCCGCGGCGCTTTCGGAAATCGACCACGCCCGCAGCCGTGGACAGACCGTCTATTCCGAGACGTGTCCCCAGTATCTGGCACTGGAGGACAGCGTCTATTACCAGCAGGATTGGCTGGAAGCGGCCAAGTTCGTCTGCTCGCCTCCTATTCGTAAAATAGCGGATCAGGACGCGCTGTGGGCAGGACTGCGCGAGGGCCGTGTCAACACCATCTCCACCGACCACTGCTCCTTTACCACCGCGCAGAAGCTGGCCGGACAGGGGGACTTTACCGCCATCCCCGGCGGTCTGCCCGGTGTAGAGACACGGGGCGAGGTGATCTATACCGCCGGTGTGGCGGCAGGCCGCATCGATCTTCCCACGCTTTGCCGGGTACTCAGCGAAAATCCCGCCAAGCTGTACGGTCTCTATCCCCGCAAAGGCTGCCTCCTCCCCGGTGCGGACGCCGACATCGTGGTGTATGACCCCTCGGCGGATCATACGCTCCATGCCGCGGATATGGTATCCCGCTGCGACTATACCCCCTTTGAGGGCTTCCGTACCAGCGGCAGCATTGCCGCCGTATACCTGCGCGGCGTTCCGGCTGTGGAGCATGGCATCGTTCACGCGGTAAAGGGAACGTATCTCCGGCGGGGCAAGTGCGCCCTATAAAAGTCGCCGCAGCGAAGGGAAAGGCGCCAACCGCCTTTCCCTTCGCTTTTTTCTTGGTTTTGCTTTTCAAACCAGCCCTTCGGTGGTATACTGTATCAGAAAACAACACAAAGCAAAAGGAGCGATATACCATGAAGAAAACCGTACTGCGCAGCTATGCCCGCCTGATTGCCCGCTGCGGCGTCAATATCCAGCCGGGTCAGGAGGTCTTTATCGAAGCGGATCTGGATCAGCCGGAGTTTGTGCAGATGCTGGTAGAGGAATGCTATAAGTGCAAGGCCAAAAAGGTCGTGGTGGACTGGAACTACCAGCCCCTGCAGAAAATCCACTACCGTTACCGCACGCTGACCACGCTGGGCAAGGTGGAAAACTATGAGCAGGCCCGTTGGCAGCACTATGTAGATACGATCCCCTGCCGCATCTACCTCATCAGCGAGGATCCCGACGGGCTCAAGGGCATCAATCAGGAGAAGATGGCAAAAGCCCAGCAAAAGCGCTACCCCATCGCCAAGCCCTACCGCGATGCGCTGGAAAACAAGTACCAGTGGTGCATCGCCGCTGTCCCCGGCAAGGCGTGGGCCAAAAAGCTGTTTCCGGAGCTGCGCGCCTCCGCCGCTATGGAAAAGCTGTGGGCGCATATTCTGGCCACCTCGCGTGTGGACGAGGATCCCATCGCCGCGTGGGAGGCGCACAATCAGGATCTCCATGACCGCTGCGCCTATCTCAACGGCCTGCACATTGAGAAGCTCCACTACACCAGCGCCAACGGCACCGACTTCACCGTGGGCATGATCCCGGAGGGCCGTTTCTGCGGCGGCAGCGAAAAGAGCCTGCAAGACATCGTCTTTAACCCCAATATTCCCAGCGAGGAGTGCTTCATCTCCCCCAAGCGAGGCGAGGCGGAGGGCATTGTCTATGCCACCAAGCCTCTGAGCTATCAGGGGCAGCTGATCGATGGATTCTGGATCAAATTCCATCAGGGTAAGGCTGTGGAATGGCACGCCGATGTAAACAACGAGCTGCTCACCAAGCTGATCGGCATGGACGAGGGCAGCGCCTATCTGGGCGAATGCGCGCTGGTGCCCTACGATTCCCCCATCCGCAAGTCCGGGATTTTGTTCTACAACACACTGTTTGACGAAAACGCCGCCTGCCATCTGGCGCTGGGCATGGGCTTTGCAGATACCATTGAGAACTTCCACGAAAAAACGCTGGCCGAATGCCGGGCACTGGGCGTGAATGACTCCATGATCCATGAGGACTTCATGATCGGCTCTCAGGATATGAACATTGACGCCGTATGCGCCGACGGCAAAACCGTGGCCATCTTCCGAAACGGCAACTGGGCATTCTGACCCATCTCACAGATAAAACGCTCCCCCGGCCATCGGTCAGGGGAGCGCTTTTATTCACTTGCTGCATGCGCATATTTCCCGTTTTTCCGGTGAATATGCCTTATTTCTCATTCTTGAAGAAGGCCACCGCCACAACGCCGGGGCCGGTGTGCGTACCGATCACGCCGCAAAGCAGTGTGCTCTCCAGCGTATCCACATGCTCCTGCCAGATCGACTGACTGTCCGCTACGTATTTTTTAAGACATGCGTCGCTCAGGCCGCTGTATCCCAGCAGAATCGGCATGGAAAAATCAATGCCGCCGCTCTGGTGGATCTTCTCCACCAGCAGGTTGTTGCCCTGCTTTGAGCCGCGCGCCTTGCCGATCAGCACCACCTCTCCATCTTTGACGGTGATAACGGGTTTGATGTTCAGCACGCCGCCGGCAAAAGCGGTGGCCCGTGAGATTCGGCCGCCGCGCTTCAGGTATTCCAGTGTGTCCAGCAGTCCGACCAGACAGATATCCTCCCGCTTGCGCTCCAGATACTCCGCCAGCTCCTTGGCCGCCATGCCCTGCCCCGCCTTTTCCAGTGCCAGCTGCGCCAGGATCCCGGAACCGATGGCAGCGCTTTGGCTGTCCACCACATAGATATTCCGGTATTCGGCGGCGGCAATGCAGGCGCTCTGATAGGTGCCGGAGAGCTTGGCGGAGATGGTGATCACCACCGCGCCCTCGCTGCCCACTTCGGCAAACACCCGATCAAACGCGGCCGGAGTTGCCTGGCTGGTGGTGGGCAGCACATCGCTTTCCACCAGCCGCTCGTAAAAGCGGCGGCGGTCAATGGTCACGCCGTCGATCAGCTCCTCCTCGCCAAAGTGGACGGTCAACGGCACAACGGGACACTGTCCGCAGTAGCGCGGTGCCAAATCCACAGTGGAATCTACAATGATCTGTACGTTCATTTGTCTGTCTCCTTTTCCGGCGGCATTGCCGCCCCTGTGCTTGCTGCACGGCAGATATGGTCAAGATTGTCGCTGATCAGCGTCAGGGAACGATACATGGTTTCCCGCTCCGCTTCACTCAGTCCCTGGCTGGCCTGCGCAACCAACGCTTCGATCCGCTCGTTGATCGTCCGGCATACCTCCCTGCCCTTCTCCGTCAGGCACAGGGGGCTTTTGTAGCGTCTGCCGTTTTTCTGCCGGCAGTCAATGTATTCGTGCTGCTCCAGATATTCCAGCGAACGGGAGATGGCCGCCTTATCCTCCTCGCAGCGCTCGCAGAGCTGGGCCGCGGTCATGCTTTTACACAGCGACAGGTAGTACAGGCAGGAAACATGGGGCCCTTTCAGCTGAAAACGCGCCATTTCCTCGGTTTTAATGCGCTTGATACTCCGCCCGATCCGGGCCATCAGTACCGTAAAGGTCTCAAAGCGTTCCATAGCGGTTTCTCCTGCGTAATAATTGTTGATCCATCAACAACGGCATCATAACACACAGATTGTTGATTTGTCAACATATATTTACAGGTGGACAGAAAATGTCTACAGAATACTCTTTTCTGCTTCTTTTTTCAAAATTTTTGTTGAACATGGCGGCATCATCTGTTATACTAATGGCACACGTGCCATCAACATGAAAGGAGTGAATCGTATCGCACTGACAAATGCAAGTCTGCCGGCCAAACGGCGGATATTGGCGGTTTGCGTCAAGCTTTTTTTAGAGCAGGGCTATAAAAAAACAACCGTCTCGGAGATCGTACAAAAGGCGGAGGTATCCAACAGCAGCTTTCAGAATATTTTCCGGGCAAAGGACGGCGTGCTGACCGAGTTGGTGGCCTTCATGTTCTCCAGACAATTTAAGACAGCCCGTACCGCCATCGGGGCTAACCTGCCGCCGGTATACGTCTATGCATTGGAGACATCCATACAGCTGACGCTGACAGAGCTGAATGAGAACCTACGGGAGATCTATATTGAGGCCTATACCCAAAAGGAGGCGTCGGAGTACATCTTCCGCGAGACGGCAAAGGAGCTGCACGCCATTTTTGGCCCCTACCAGCCCCAGCTGACAGCAGAGGATTTTTACGCGCTGGAAATCGGCTCAGCAGGAATCATGCGCAGTTATATGGCGTTTCCCTGCAACGCGTCCATGACATTGGAGAAAAAGCTGTCGTACTTTATTGTGCTCAGCCTGCGCGGCTACCGGGTACCGGAGGATGAAATTCATCAGGTGCTGGTATTTTTAAAAAACATGGATGTTCGCTCTGTCGCGCAGCAAATCATGGAGCAGCTGTTTCACGCGCTGGAAATGCATTATGACTTCCGTTTGGGTGATCCACCCAAGGAGCAGAGAAAGGAGACGATATGAAGAGAACTATATCCCTGCTGTTATTGCTGCTGTTGCTGCTGGCGCTGCTGCCGGTGCAGGTGCTGGCCGCGGACAATGCTGCCGGCGATGCAGCGACGCCGCCTGCGCAGCAGGCGGCGCTCCGCGCCGGTACATATACCGTAACGTTCGATACAGCTGGCGGTACGGCAGTGCCGCCGCAGCAGCTGTCGGGAACGCCTGCCATCAAGCCGGAGGATCCCACCCGCAAGGGGTATGCGTTCAAGGGTTGGTACAAGGGTGACGTAGCGTACACATTTGAGGAAAATGTTACGGAAAACATCACTCTGACCGCCAAGTGGTGGACAACAGCGCCGCCCTTGTGTATAATCACCTCCGTCCGTGAGCGCGGCGGGGTTTGGGGTGTCTGGAATGGATTTGGTAAGGGCATGCCGGATCTATACTGCAATGCACCTATGATCATGGAAGTGGGCGGCTTTGACTTTGTAACCGAGGATCAGCCTATTATGCTGGGATGGATGCTGACTTCAGAGGAATTGACCGAGGACCAGATGCCCGGCAAACTTTTCAGTTCTTATACAGACCCCATTACACTGGATCAAGAGGGGGACAACGGTTTTTTCTACGCCATGTACGTTGATGCCTTTTTCCGGATATGGTATGTGCGGACCAATCGTCTGATTATTGATCTGACTGCGCCGGTGATCAGCGGTGTGACGGACGGCGGCACTTACTACGGTGCCAGAACCGTCACCGTTGCGGATGCCAACCTCCACAGCGTCTATATAAATGATGCACCCGTCACGCCGGATGCCAACGGAGCGTTCACCCTCTCTCCCGCAGCAGGCAAACAGACAATCACCGCACGCGACAAGGCCGGTAACGAAACAAAGTTTACCGTTGCCGTGTATGGCGGCGCTCACCGAAGTTCCCACAATAGCACGGCGGAAACCGCCGTCGATGCATCTGACAGAATCATCAGTCCACGCACCGGTGACAGCAGCCATATCCTGTTATGGAGCGTGTTGCTGTGCGCTTCTCTGGCAACCGTGCAGATCATAACGATGCGGCGCAGACAGCAGCACTGATAATAAAAAGATCACCACAGAACTTCACGTTCTGTGGTGATCTTTTTATTACAGTCAAATCATTTCATGTATGGGAAATGCTTGTTTTGTTCCGTATATATAGGGTGTGCCGCGCCATCTCTTCGCATTTGCCGGCACCTGCGCGAGCTGCCTTTATCAGCCACCGCACATGGATACGCAAAGTGCAAAGAATCAGCGCTGCCAGCACTCATTTCCCCTCTTCAACCAGCACTTTTCAGCGGTTTCTGCGGGCAATCTCGGCAATCTGCGGGAATTTCTTCAAAATATACTCATAGCTGTCCCGTCCATGGGGGACCAGACAGCCGGAGCAGTCCTTCACGCCGTTTTCCGTCCACTTGCAGTTGCCGCCGCATTTGCTGCCAAGCGCATACAGCGGACAATAGCAAAACAGGCAGTTAAAATCCTCCGGGTGTGCCGTTTCATGGCAGGGAAAGAACTCGCACGCCGTATGCTGCACAAAGGAATAGCGGCATTCGCTGGGTTTTTTGCCAAAGACGTTGTTACTCATTTTATCACCATATCCTTTCCTTCGACCGCAAAACCGGCCGCCGCGCACTCATAGCAACGCAGTATTGTCTTACCCCATTGTAGCAGTTGCGCCAAAAATTGTCAACGAAAGCAGCCGTCCTCCTTATCAAGGGGTATTTTTATTTCACTTTATCCGGATCCTCCGGTATCACCAGCGCACAGATAATATACGCCAGAATACCACTGCCGCCCAGCAGGCTGAACAGCACCCATCCTAGGCGCACCAGCGTAGGATCAACATCAAAATAGGCGGCAATGCCGGTGCAAACACCGCAGAGCATCTTCCCCTGTTCCACTTTGTGTAACTTTTTCACGAATTTCACGCTCCTTTTCTAGCTGTCCGCTCGAACTATACAGCCCATAATTCATAGGAATAGCATCAATATCCCACATTTTATGTACTATAATCCGTATTCCACCCAATTTTCACAGCGTAAAGGGAAACATCAGGTGCAAGCCGCCAAACACCAGCACAGAGGCCACCGTCGCAATCAGAAAACCGCGGCAGATCTTGCGGCTCTTCTGAGCCAGCGCCTCATTTTCATGCTCATTTTTCCAGCGGACAAAAAACCATCCGGTACACAGCAGGCAGACCACCGGCGCAAACAGCAGGCCGATCATGGCGACATATTCCATAGAAGTTCCTCCTTGTTTCTTGGCTACCATTATAGCGAAAAGCTGTCACAGCGTCAAGATATTTGCTTTGCCAGATGTTCCCGCGTATGCTGCGAAGAAATTCTGTCACCATTTCTGTCGGCCTTCCGCCTAATATGCATATGCATAAATACCGCGTGCTTTTGGTACAAATACTGCCCATTTCCGGTACATATACCGCTCTTTTTCAGTACATATACTCCCCTTTTCGGTACATATACGCTCTCGTCCTCCGCACACGTACCTTCCTGGAATGGATATATCTTTCGGGAAACAAAGAACCGACTGCTTCGCCAAAGTCAGGCACTGATCAATCGACAAAAAAAGGCTGTCCGAAAAAATCGGACAGCCTTTTAATTACATTTTGAGCGAACCTTACTTGGCGGCCTTGGCAGCCTTGATGGACTCGATCAGCTCGGGAACGACCTTGAACAGGTCGCCGGTGATGCCGT
>CAKTGD010000011.1 GCA_934561335.1 uncultured Oscillospiraceae bacterium | reverse complement strand
CCTGGAAGCAGGTGCTGCACCAGTTCTATGACGATGGCTTTGCCCAGCACCTGACCGAGGCCGAGCAGGGCGACTATATCCGCCCTGAGCCCACTGTCAGCGATGAGCTGTGCCCCGTATGCGGCCGCAATCTGGTAGAGCGTGAGGGCCGGTTTGGCCCCTTCCTGGCCTGCCCCGGCTATCCCGAGTGTACCTTTACCATGCCGCTGGTGGTGGAGATGCCGGGCCGCTGCCCCAAGTGCGGCGGCCGCCTCATGAAGCGCAGCGGCACCAGCAAGACCTCCGGCAAGCAGTATACCTACTACTGCTGCGAGTTTGCCAGCAACAAAAAGGCCGAGCATACCTGCGATTTCATGACGTGGGATGTGCCCACCAAGGAGGATTGTCCCCTCTGCGGCCATACCATGTTCAAGCGGGCGGGCCGCGGCTTCAGCAAGCCCTTCTGCATCAATGAGCAGTGTGCCAACTTCCTGCCGGAGGATAAACGGGGCTACCATCGTAAGAAGGATACCGCCGAAGGCAGCGAGGATGCGGCGGCGCAGACGGCGGAAGCAGCCGACAAAAAGGCTGCGGAAAAGACGAAAAAGACGGCCGCTGCAAAGACCGCTGCAAAGCCGGCGGCCAAAAAAACCGCCGCCAAAAAGACGACCACCGCCAAAAAGACGACCGCCGCCCCTAAGAAAACAGCCAAGAAGGCGGAGAAAGGCAGCGCTGAATGAATCCTGTAACTGTGATCGGGGCTGGACTTGCCGGCAGCGAGTGTGCCTGGCAGCTGGCCCAGCGGGGCATCCCGGTGATCCTGCGGGAGATGAAGCCCCTCAAACGTACTCCCGCCCATGTGACCGATAATTTTGCCGAGCTTTGCTGCTCCAACTCCCTGCGGGGAGCCGGACTTGAAAACGCCGTGGGTCTCCTCAAGGAGGAGCTGCGGCGGCTGGACAGTCTGATCCTCCGCTGCGCCGACGCTACGGCGGTGCCTGCCGGCGGCGCACTGGCGGTGGATCGTCACGGCTTTGCCGCCATGGTGACCGAGGCCATCCGTACCCACCCCAATATTACCGTGGTGGCCGAGGAGGTGACGGACATTCCCGACGGGGATGTGGTCATCGCTTCCGGCCCCCTGACGTCCGACGCGCTGGCCGACAGGCTGGCGGCGCTGCTGGGCAATAGCGATACCCTCCACTTTTTCGATGCCGCCGCGCCGCTGGTGGCCTTTGACAGCGTGGATATGACCAGCGCCTATTTCGCCAGCCGTTACGACAAGGGGACGCCGGATTATATCAACTGTCCGCTGGATCGCGAGCAGTATCAGGCCTTCTGGCAGGCCCTCATCACCGCCGAGGAGGCGGAGGTTCACGGCTTTGAGTCTCAAAACGTGTTCGAGGGCTGCATGCCCGTAGAGGTGATGGCCCGCCGGGGCGAGGATACGCTGCGCTTCGGCCCGCTGAAGCCCAAGGGTCTGCCCGATCCCAAAACGGGCCGTGACCCCTATGCCGTGGTGCAGCTGCGCAAGGATAATGCCGACGGCAGCATCTACAATCTGGTGGGCTTTCAGACCCACCTGAAGTGGCCGGAGCAGAAGCGGGTGTTCTCCATGATCCCCGCCCTCCACGATGCCCGCTATCTGCGCTACGGCGTTATGCACCGCAATACCTATCTGGATTCCCCCCGCCTTCTTGACCGGTACTACCGGCTCAAAAGCGAGCCGCGCATCGCCTTTGCCGGTCAGATGACCGGCGTAGAGGGCTATGTAGAGTCCTGCGCCAGCGGCTTTCTGGTGGGCGTAGAGCTGGCTCGCCGCCTGCTGGGCAAGGCGCCCATCGACTTTCCCCGGGAAACGGCCATCGGCGCGCTGGGGCTCTATGTCAGCAACGATTCCGTGGGCGAGTTCCAGCCCATGAACATCAACTTCGGCATCATCCCGCCCCTTGACCATCGGGTGAAGGGCAAGCGCAACAAGAACGCCGAGCTGAGCCGGCGCTCGCTGGCCATCATTGACGCCATTCGCGAGGAGGTGCTTTCCGTATGAGGATCATCATCGACGCTATGGGCGGCGATAATGCCCCGCTGGCCATTGTCAGCGGCGCCCTGCGGGGCCAAAAGCGCTGGGGTGTGGATATCACCCTCACCGGCGACGAGGCCACCATCCGCGGCGCTATGGCGCGGTGCGGCGTGCACGAGCTGCCTCCGGGCATGACCATTGTGCCCACCACCGAGGAGGTCACCATGGACGACGATCCCGCCACGGTGTTCCGCCGCAAGAAGGATACCTCCATGGGCGTGGGGCTGACCCTGCTGCGGGATGGCGCAGGCGACGCGCTTATCTCCGCCGGCTCCACCGGCGCGCTGCTGACCGGCGCCACCTTGATTACCAAGCGTATCCGGGGCATCCGCCGTGCCGCCATGGCCCCTGTCATGCCCACCGTTACCGGCCGCGCCGTGCTGATCGACTGCGGCGCCAATGCCGAGTGTACGCCGGAATACCTGCTGCAATTCGCCTATCTGGGCAGCTTCTATGCCCGCCATGTGCTGGGGATCGAAAATCCCCGCGTGGCTCTGCTGAACATCGGGGTCGAGGCGGAAAAGGGTACCGACCTCCAGCGCGAGACCCGTGCGCTGCTGCTGGAGCAGCCCGGCTTGCATTTCATCGGCAATATCGAGGCGAAGGAAGCCATCAAGGGCGGCTGCGATGTGCTGGTGACGGACGGCTTTTCCGGCAACGTGATGCTCAAGACCATTGAGGGTGTGGGTTCCTTTGCCGGACACGCGCTCAAGGGGATTTTCGGCAAAAATCTGCTGACCAAGCTGGCCGGTGCCATGGTGCTGCCGGGCCTGAATGCCTTCAAGGATATGCTGGACCCCAATAAGGTGGGCGGCACCGCCTTCATCGGCATCTCCAAGCCGGTGATCAAGGCCCACGGCGCATCCAATGAAGAGGCCATCGAAAATGCCATTGCCCAGGCCCGTGACTTTGCCGCCAGCGGTCTCATCGATCAGATCGCCGCCCATGTGGGCGAAATGTCCGTAAACGGCTGATTCATAAGAATTTTTATAAAAAAGGTATTGACAGCGTAGGGGGATTGCCGTATTATTTTTCAAGATAATGAATCCTGAAAGGAGGAGGAACCCCCAATGACACCGGAAACGATCTTTAAAACCATGCAGGATCTGATTGCGGAGCAGTTTGCCCTGGATGCTGATGAAGTGACCATGGACAGTTCCTTTGTGGACGATCTGGGCGCTGATTCCGTGGATCTGGTAGAGCTGGTCATGGCGATGGAGGAGGAATTCGACATCGGCGAGATCGATGAAGAGGATCTGCAATCCCTCAAGACCGTTGGCGACTGCGTCCGTTATCTCAGCAGCCATCTGGAATAAGCGCAGACCCCATATACAAACATATGAAAAGAAACCCCACCGCGGTGGGGTTTCTTTTTCCAACACACTGCTTTGGGCCTCCGCCCATGGGATCCCGCGCAGGCGGGATAATGTGGGCAGCGGCCCGGAAGGGACGAAAAAATGGAAGATTTACATGTATTAGAGCAGCGCCTTGGCTACGTTTTTCAGGATCTCCGATTGCTGCGCGGCGCGCTGTACCACAGCTCCTACGCCAACGAGCACCGCGCGCAGGGCATCAGCAGCAACGAGCGTCTGGAATTTCTGGGCGATGCGGTGCTGGGCTTTGTCTCGGCGGACTATCTCTACCGTAAGCATCCCGACCTGCCGGAGGGCGAGCTGACCCGCATCCGCGCCGCACTGGTGTGCGAGGACAGTCTGCATGAGGTGGCGCAGCGCCTGCGGCTGGGTGATTTCCTGATGCTGGGCAAGGGGGAGGAGAGCGGCGGCGGCCGCCATCGGCCCTCCATCCTGGCCGACGCGGTGGAAGCTGTGCTGGCGGCCGTGTTTCTGGATGGCGGCATTGACGAGGCTCGCGGGCTGATTTACCGCATTTTGCTGGAAAAGGAACCGGAGCAGGCAGTGGAAAACCGCCGCCGCGACTGCAAGACCGAGCTGCAAGAGCTGGTGCAGCGCAAGCCCAATCAGGAGCTGCACTATGCGCTGGTATCCGAAAGCGGCCCCGACCATGCCAAGGAATTCACCGTGGCCGTGACCCTGAACGGTCAGGTGGTGGGTCTTGGCGTCGGCCGCAGCAAAAAAGAGGCGGAGCAGTCCGCCGCCCGCACCGCGCTGGAGCAGATGGAATGATCCGGCGGCTTCCCCGCCGCAGATCCTGCAAAGCAAATGGAGCGCCCTGACGCAGTGCGTCAGGGCGTTTTTTTCGCCGCAAAGTTTTCCGTGGGTTTTGGGGAAAATCGGTGTACGATAGAATAGAGAACCCGTGGGAGGGAGGTATGCGGATGGACGAGCGCACCATCATGCAAAAAATTGCCAACGGCGACGAGGCGGCGCTGCAAGCGCTGCTGCGCCGCTATGGGCCGTTGATCCGGTATATTCTGCACCCGATTCTGTCGGACGACCGGGACAGGGAGGAGTGCTATGCCGACATTTCGGTGAAGCTGTGGCAGACCGCCGCCGGCTTCGACGCGCAAAAGGGCACCCTGAAAGCATGGCTGACGGCCATCAGCCGCAACACCGCCCTCAACCGCGCCCGCGGCCTGCGGCCGGAGACGGAGCTGACGGCCGACGTACCCCACGGCGCAGGCAGCGCCGAGGATGCCCTGCTGCGGCAGGAGCGCTCCCGCCTGCTGGCCAAGGCCGTCGGCAGCCTGACCACCGGCGAGCAGACGCTGTTCTATCGAAAATATTACTACTGCCAGCCCACCGCCCAGATCGCCGCCGAGCTGGGAGTGACGGAGCGGGCGGTAGAGGGGCGGCTGTACCGCCTGCGGCAAAAGCTGCGCCAACAGCTGGGAGGTGACTTCTGTGAGTGACGATCTGCGCTTTGACCGACTGGTGCAGCAGGAGGCTGCCGCCCTGCCGCCGCCTGCGGATGTCGGTCCGTGGCGCGGCGCGATGCGCTGCGTGCTCTGGGGCATTGCCCTGAAAACGCTGACGCTGCAATTCTTGTACCTGCACTATATTCTGCCCACCGTGGGCTGCATTCTGCTGGTGCTGGGCTTCCGCACGCTGCGGCGGGAGAACCGGGCGCTGCGGTGGGCCTTCGGCCTGTCCATTGCCGCCGCCATCCTGCGCGGCGCGGCCATGGTGCTGGCGGCGCTGCCGGTGGAGGAGGGTCTGGCGCTTGCCTATGCGGATATGGCGCTGATGCAGGGGATGCTGATCGCCCTGTGGCGGGGTATGGTGGGCGTCTCCCGCGCCGCCGGTGCGGAGAAGCCGTCCGCGCCTGCCGCCGGGGTGCTGGCTGCCTTTTACGCGGTGCTGATGGCGTTGGCTCTCATCGGTCTGGAGGGCTGGCTGCTGGTGCTGCCGGTGCTGGCGGTGTACCTTGTGATCCTGCGCAGTCTGGTGAAGCTCTCCCGCTCGCTGGAGGACACCGGCTACGCCATCCACGCCGCGCCGGTGCGCCTGTCGTTGGCGGCGGTGCTGTGGGGCTATCTGGGCGTGACGCTGGCGGCAGTGATACTGGCCATGCTGCTGGGCCAGCGCTATCCCATGGACTGGCAGCCCCGCGCCGACGCGCCGCAGGACGAGATGATCCGGGCGGGGCTGCTGGCGCTGGGTATGCCGCGGCGTGTGCTGGACGACCTGACCGCCGAGGAGGTGGCCGGTCTGGCGGGCGCAAGTGAGGTGCTCACACAGACCGATACGCGGTACGACAAAGACAAATATCGGGTGGTGACCACCGATGTCTGGGACGAGGACACGCCCAATACCTGGCAGTACCAGAGCGCGGAGAAGCAGGAGGACGGCATGTACCGCTATACCTATCGCGTCTACGATGTGGAGAAGGTCTGCACCATGACCCACGTGGCGGTGGAGCTGGCGGGCGCAGACGGCGAAAAGCACTATATCGTGATCCACCACCTGTACTACGACACCCAGCCCAGTCCCCGGTATACCGAGGGCATGGAGCTTTGGCCGGCGTGGCACGGCGCGCCTGAGCTGTGGCGCAGCGGCGGATGGTACAGCGGCCGTGCGCTGTGTGACCGGGATGAGCGGCCATATGCGTCTGATTTCTCCGCGCTGACGGCGGGCAGCTATGAGAGCGCCGGCTTTTTCGGAGTCTCACAGCGCAGCACCGTTACCGCGAAGTGGTCATGGCTGCGCGGCAGCGGACACATGCGCGCCTATGTGCTGTATGACGCTGTGTCTCTGGTGCCGGAGTGGGAGTATCTGGACAGCTGGTGCAACTATGCCCATCAGACAAAACCGGCCTACCCATTCCGCGATGCGCTGGCCCTGTGGCACGGCTGGGCCGCAAACGATGGGTTTGACCTGTGGCAGACGGCGCTGCAGGTCTGGAGCGATGAGATCGCGTGAGTTTCTTCTGACAAGCAAAGCTATCCCCCGGCAATAGCCGGGGGATAGCTTTTTACGATACTTATTGTTTGTAGTGGTGGGCGTCCTGCAAGACCATATCCTTGACCTTCATCAATCGGGTGGTGTTGCCCCGCTCGTTCTCATCCAGCTTCATGGAGATATAGCGGATATTCTGCTGCGTCTGGGGGATCATCACATACTCCAGTGCGTTGACCCGGCGGCGGGTCTTTTCGATATCCTGCGCCAGCAGCTGCATGGTCTTTTCCACCTGCGCCAGCTCCAGCATGTCGGCGAATACCGCCTGTATCTTTTCCAGTGCCGCGTCCAGCTCGCCGCTGGTCTGGGCAAAGCCGTAGGGCAGCAGCGTGTCCTCGCCGCCCTCGGTGTGGAAGGTGTACACCGGTGTATTGACGCTCATGATGTTTTTGGAGCCCACCTCCAGCGACACCCGGCGGCGGGGCCGCAGCAGCGCCTGTTCCAGCATTTCCGGGCCCATGATGGCGGAGGCCACCGTAAAGGCGGCGTTGGCCTCCTTCAGGCCCTGCTCCACCTTGGCGCGCAGCTGGCGGTTGCGGCGTACCACTTCCATGAACTGCTTCATCAGCTCATCCCGCTTGTCCTTCAGCAGCTTGTGGCCCCGCTGGGCGGTTTTCAGCCGTCCCTTCAGCCGGGTCAGCTCCATGCGGGTGGGGTTGATGGTCTTTCCCGTCATGGATCATCACTCCTTCACCGGCAGATACTTGTCCAGCATCTCCGGTTTGATACGCTTAAGCTCGCTTCTGGGCAGCATCCGCAGCAGCTCCCAGCCCAGATCCAGCGTCTCCTGAATGGAGCGGTTTTCGTCAAAGCCCTGAGAGACATAGCGCTTTTCAAACTCATCAGCGAACTTGGCGTACAGCAGGTCGGTGGGGCTCAGGGCGGCCTCGCCCAGAATGGTCATCAGCTCCTTGGCCTCCTTGCCGCTGGCGTAGGCGGCGAACAGCTGGTTCATGGTGGGGGCGTGATCCTCCCGGGTCTTGCCCTCGCCCACGCCCTTGTCCTTCAGACGGGACAGAGAGGGCAGCACGTCCACCGGCGGCATAATGTTCTTGCGGTACAAGTCGCGGCTGAGGATGATCTGTCCCTCGGTGATATAGCCGGTCAGGTCGGGAATGGGATGGGTCTTGTCATCCTCCGGCATGGTCAGGATGGGGATCATGGTGATGGAACCCTTGCAGCCCAGCTTGCGGCCTGCCCGCTCATACATGGTGGCAAGGTCGGTATAGAGGTAGCCGGGATAGCCGCGGCGTCCGGGGACCTCCTTCTTGGCGGCGGAAACCTCACGCAGCGCCTCGGCGTAGTTGGTGATATCCGTCAGGATCACCAGCACGTGCATATCCTTTTCAAAGGCCAGATACTCCGCGGCGGTCAGCGCCATACGGGGGGTAGCGATACGCTCCACGGCGGGGTCGTTGGCCAGGTTGGTGAACAGCACCGTCCGCTCGATAGCGCCGGTGCGCTTAAACTCCCGCACGAAGAACTCCGATTCCTCGAAGGTGATGCCGATAGCGGCGAACACCACCGCAAAGTTGGAGCTGTCGTCCAGCACCTTGGCCTGCCGGGCGATCTGCGCCGCCAGATTGGCGTGGGGCAGACCGGAGCCGGAGAAGATGGGCAGCTTCTGTCCGCGCACCAGCGTATTCAGGCCGTCGATGGTGCTGATGCCGGTCTGGATAAACTCGTTGGGATAGTCGCGGGCGGCGGGGTTCATAGGAAGACCGTTGATGTCCTTATACGCCTCAGCCAGCAGCTCGGGGCCGCCGTCGATGGGCTCGCCCATGCCGTTGAACACGCGGCCCAGCATATCGGCGGACACGCCCAGCTGCAAGGGGTGTCCCAGAAAACGGATGGTGGAATCCCGCAGGTTGATGCCGGCGGAGGAGTCAAACAGCTGCACCACGGCCCGGTCGCCGTCCACCTCCAGCACCTTGCAGCGGCGCACCTGACCGTCGTGCAGGCGGATCTCCGCCAGCTCGTCATAGGTAACGCCCTCCACGTTTTCCACCACCATCAGCGGCCCGGAGACCTCGTGGATGGTACGGTATTCCTTCATCATTCGTCCTCACCTGCTTTCTTGATGAGAGCGGCGATCTCCCGCTCCATTTCCACCTGCACCTGCTGATAATTGTCGGCGTATTCCTCGGCGGAGGCGTACTTGGCCCAGCCCAGCTTTTCGCGGGCGGGGATGGTGTACAGCGCGTCCGTGGCCACATTCTTGGTAATGGCGTCGCGGCACAGATCCTCATAGTGCAGGATCAGCGCCATCAGCCGCTTTTGCCGGTCAAAGCTGGAATAGGAGTCCACATCCATAAAGGCGTTCTGCTGCAAGAAGTCCTCCCGCAGCATCCGGGCGATCTCCAGCGTCAGCTGATCCCGGGGCGACAGGGAATCCTTACCCACCAGCTGCACGATTTCGTTCAGCTCGTTCTCCTCCTGCAAAAGGTGCATGGCCCGGTTGCGGTTGGCAATGAACTCCGGCCCGAGGTTTTCATCAAACCAGGGCGTCACGGAATCCAGATACAGCGAATAGGAGTTCAGCCAGTTGATGGCGGGGAAATGCCGCCGATAGGCCAACGAGGCGTCCAGCGACCAGAATACCTTCACGATACGCATGGTAGCCTGCGCCACCGGCTCGGAAAGGTCGCCGCCGGGAGGCGACACGGCGCCCACGGCAGTCAGGGAGCCGGTGCGCTCCTCGTCGCTGCCCAGACACTGCACCACGCCTGCCCGCTCATAGAACTGGGCCAGACGGGAGGCCAGATACGCGGGATAGCCCTCCTCGCCGGGCATCTCCTCCAGACGGCCGGACATCTCGCGCAGGGCCTCGGCCCAGCGGGAGGTAGAGTCGGCGATAACCGCCACGTCGTAGCCCATGTCCCGGAAATACTCGGCGATGGTGATGCCGGTATAAACCGACGCCTCACGGGCGGCCACCGGCATATCGGAGGTGTTGGCGATGAGCACCGTCCGCTTCATCAGACTCTCGCCTGTGCGGGGGTCGGTCAGCTCCGGGAACTCCCGCAGCACGTCGGTCATCTCGTTGCCCCGCTCGCCGCAGCCGATGTAGACCACGATATCCACGTCCGACCACTTGGCCAGCTGGTGCTGCACCACGGTCTTGCCGGAGCCGAAGGGGCCGGGCACGGCGGCGGTACCGCCCTTGGCGATGGGGAACATGGTGTCGATCACCCGCTGGCCGGACTGCAAGGGCCGCTCCGGCGGGAATTTTTTCTTATAGGGACGGCCCACGCGGACAGGCCACTTCTGCACCATGGTCAGCTCCCGTACCTCGCCGTTTGCCAGCTTGATGCGGGCGATGGGCTGGGTGATGTTGTACTGTCCGGCCTCCGCCAGCCATTCCACCGTACCGTCGGCGCCATGGGGCACCATGATCTTGTGCAGCACCACCTCCGTTTCCGGAACGGTGCCCAGCACATCACCGGTCAGCACCTTGTCGCCCACCTTGGCCGTGGGCGTAAAGTCCCACAGCTTCTCGCGGTCCAGCGGCGGTACCTGAATGCCGCGGGTGATGTTGGCGCCCACGCGCCGCACGATCTCCTCCAGCGGCCGCTGGATACCGTCGTAGATGTTTTCGATCAGGCCGGGGCCCAGCTCCACGCTCAGCGGCGCGCCGGTGGTCACCACCTCCGCGCCGGGGCCGAGGCCGGATGTCTCCTCATATACCTGAATGGAGGCCTTCTCTCCGGTCATATTCAGGATCTCTCCGATCAGCTGCTGGCTGCCTACGCGCACCACGTCCGCCATACTGGCGTCCGCCATGCCGTCTGCCACCACCAGCGGACCGGAGACTTTGATGATCTTACCCATTTCATTGCTCCTTTCAGGAAATGTCCGCGCCCACGGCGCGTTCCACTGCTGCCTGCAGTGCGTGGCCCGCCAGACCCAGCGAGCCCTCCTTGCCGGGAATCAGGATCACGGCGGGGGTCATATCGTCCTTATAGCGGGCGATCTCCCCGGTCAGATCCCGGGCCAGCTGCTCGGTGATATAGACCACGGCGTAATCCTGCTGTGCCAGCCGGTGCAGCGTTTTGCGTCCGGCCTCCGCCTCATCGCAGAAGAAAACGTCCAGTCCCAGCGCCCGAAAGCCCAATACGCTGTCCCGGTCGCCCATCACAGCGATCTTATACATACTGGTCACGCAGCCTTTCCCGTATGGCGTCTGCCGTCATGCCGGCCATACGTCCCGACATGATGATGCGCACGGCGGTCCATTCCGCCTCCTTGGCGGCCAGATAGCCCAGCACCACCTCCACGCCGAAGGGGATGCCCCGTGCCTTACCGGCCGCGGACAGCACCGCGTTGTCGCAGGCCTTTTCAAAGGCGGTAAGGCTGCCGCCCTTGACGGCCTCCTCACCGGCCTCTGCCGCCGTGCGGAAGGCGGTGGCGCGATACAGGGCGGCCGGGCCGCTGCCTGTGTGGGCCACAATAACGTCCGTGCTGACGCTGCCGCCGTCAAACAGCACCTGCCGCAAAAAACCGGGGTCGGTGTGCAGCCGTGCCGCCCGCACCAGCGAGCGCAGGTTGGCCGCGTCGATCATGGCGCGGATATAGTCCTGCAAATAGCCGCACCGGCTCTCCACCGCCAGCTTCCGCAGCTGGGCGAAGTAGGCCCGGTCAAGGATGCAGTCGCTGCGCTGGGCGTTGCCGGTCTCCGCCAGAACGGCGGCGGCATCCCGGGCGGCGTCCGCCATTTCTCCGGGCAGGAACTGCCATTCGCCGCTTTCGGCGTACTGCCGCTCCATGTCGGCGGCGCTGATGCAGCCTGCATCCATCAGCAGCCGCCCGCCGCTCTGGGCGTCCTTCAGCAGCGCCTTGATATTGTGATAATCGTATTTCAGCCGGAAAACATCCAGCAGCTCCGGCTCGGGCATAAAGTGGGCAATGTCGGCAAAAACCGCCTGCCGCTGCTGCTTCAGGCTCTCCTGCAGCGATGCCTCGTCGTGGATCGGCTCATACCCCAGCTCCGAAAGGATCTGGGAGCAGGCGGCCACATCGGCGGCCTGTAAAAGCTGCTCCAGCTTGGCTACCGTCAGCAGCCGGCGCTCCAGCGCCCGTACCCGCCCGGATAAAAACAGATAGTCGGTGTCCTTTCTGTGCGTTGACAAAGGGGCACCCCCTTTCATTCAAACAGCAGCTTCGCCACGGCGGAGGACTCCTCCTGCCGCAGGCGGCGCAGCTTTTCGGTAAAACCGCAGTTCAGCTCCACCTTGTCCCGCCGCAGCACCAGTCCGCCGCCGGTCTCCCGCGTTTCCGCGCTCAGCCGGAAAGCTGCGCCGGGCTTTATTGCGTTGGCCGCGTCCACCACGGCCTGTCCCACCGCTGCCCGGTCGGCGGCGGACAGCAGGATCTCCTCGTCGCCTGCGCCGTTGTCGGCGGCCAGCGCCGCCAGCAGCGGAATGTACTGCTCGCGGGGCAGCTGGGTCAGGGCCAGCGCCGCCTGCGCGAACGCCTCGTCGATGATCTCCTGCTTGGCGGCCAGCACCCGCTGGCGGCACAGCATCTGGCTGCTGCCGTTCAGATGCTCCAGATGCTCGGCATTGTGCGCCTTGCGGCGTATCAATGCATCCTGCTGCATGGAATCCGCCGTGGCCTGATAGTCGTGGCGGATGGCAGCGGCCTTCTGCTCTGCGGCGGCGGCAATGGCGTCGCGCTCGGCCTTGGCGTCGCTTTCCATGCGGCTGATGATTTTATCCATTCCGTTCATAGGCGCCCTGCCTTACTTCAGCACGTTGGTGGAGATCATGATGGTGGCCACCAGAGACAAAATGGCGTAGAACTCAACGATACCGCAGAAGATGATACCCTTGGTGGAAGCCTCGGGGTGCTTGGCCACAATGCCGATGGAGGCGGCGGCCACACGGCCCTGGAAGATGGCGCTCAGCCAGCCGCCCAGCATGATGGGCAGGCAGGCGGCGAAGAAGGACAGGCCCTGCGTCAGCGTCACCTCCACGGGAGAGCCGCTCATCAGCCCCACCTGACCGAGCACGATAAACAGCGCCACAAAGCCGTACAGACCCTGCGTACCGGGCAGCACCTGCAAAATCAGGCACTTGGTAGACTTGTCGGGATCCTCGCTGACCAGGCCGGAGGCGGCTTCACCCACCATGCCGGTGCCCTTGGCCGAGCCGATGCAGCACAGTCCCGCGGTCAGCGCTGCGCCCAGGATTGCAAAACCGAGACCGCCGATAGATTCAAAAATAGCATTCATGATTCATGTTCCTCCTTAATGATTTCAACATGTTTGGCCTGAAGGCACAGGGGACGGTACGCTTTTCCGCCCTCCTTGTAAAAACGTCCGAAGAATTCCAGAAATTGCAAACGCATATCGTGGACATAGCAGCCCAGCAGGTTCAGTGCCAGATTCAGCGTGTTGCCCACCAGCGAGATTATAATAAAGACGATGATGTTGCCTGTGCTGGCGCCCAGCATATTGAACACCTGAGCCAGCACCGCGCCGGAGAGCATCAGGGCCATCAGCCGCACATAGGAAAGAATGTCGCTGAAAAAGCCGGTCACGCCGTTATACACCGCGCCCACAAGCCCCGTCACCTTGCCAAAGCCCTTCTTGCCCCGGCCGGCGCCGTATACCAGCATCAGACAGCCGATGCACAGCACCACGGGAATGTCGCTCACATTGCCCACCTTTAAGACAGCCATGGCGCCGCCTGCCAGAATGATCCACCATGTGATCTCATCCCACAGCGCATCGGCAAAGCAGCCCTTTTTCGTCTTTTCCACCACGCTTACCGTCATGCCGGTAAAGATCTGGAGGCAGCCCAGCACCAGCGAGCCCACCATGATGGCCATGGTGTCGTTCAGCGGGTCGAACAGCGACGGCAGGGCAAAGGTGCTCTCGGGATTGATGAGCTTGCACAGCTGGGGGATAAAATCTCCCAGAAAGCCGCCGGTCATGGCGCCGAACAGAAACGTGGTGATGCCGCACCAGAAGATCATCTCCATAAAGCTGCGGTCGTCGGGCCGTTTTTTCTTCAAAAACAGCAGTGCGCCCAGAATCATCACCAGTCCGTAAGCCATGTCCGCCATCATCATGCCGAAGAACACGATGAAGAACGGTGCCATCACCGGGTTGGGGTCCACGCCGTCGTAGGCCGGCAGGGAATACTGCTCCGTAATGCAGTTCATGGAGCGGGTCAGCACATTGCCCTTCAGCGCCACCGGCACCTCCGGGATCTCCTCCTCCGTGGGGTCGGCTACGTCATAGGCGCAGTCCAGCGTGTCCAGCCACGCCGTCAGCCGCGGCAGCTTCTCCGCGCTCACCCAGCCGTCAAAGGCCACGATGCAGCCGTCTGTCAGCAGCCGGTGCCGGTTTTCTTCCCGCATCGTGCGGGAAGCCAGCCGGTCGGCGCACAGCTGCATACGCTCCATCTGTCCGGCAAAGCCCTCCAGCTTTTTCAGGGTCTCCGCCTTTTCCGCGGCAGTCTGCCGCTCCTTGATGGACAGCTCGTCCAACTGCTGGTGTACCGTGCCGGTGCGCCCCTTCAGCTGCCCGGCCGAGAAGCCGTGACCGCGCAGGAGCTCCAGCGCCTGCGCCGTCTCCGCCTTGAGGGAGAACACCACCAGACACACCTGCTCCTTTCCTGCCGACAGCTGATAGAGGGCCGTTTCCGGGCATTGGGCCGTTACCTCGCCCTCCACTGCGTCCCACTGGACAAAGGGCGGCAGCGTGCCGGTGGTGATGTCTACCCGTCTGGTGCCGCTTAGCTCCGTGGGAATATCCAGCGCCTGCCAGGGGGTCAAAGCCGCCCGCTCGACGCTCAGCTGATTCTCCCGCGCCGTCAGCCGGTTCAGCTCCGCCGTCAGGCTGTTGATCTCCTCGGCGGCCTTCAGCTCCGCTTCATAGTCCGCCTCGTTGAGATAGTCGGCCTCGGTGATCTGAGGCCGCGCTGTCAGTAATCCGCCGCTTTTTCCCTTGGGTGCCAGCCGCTTGAGCGCATCGGTGGCGGTCTGCAATTGCCGCTGCTGCGCCATGCAGTCCGCCAGAGCGCTGTCGCACCGTTTCAGACTGTCGGGAACGCTTTCCGGTTCGCTGATTTCCACGCAGCCCATGTGCTGCAATTTGCGTAATATTGCGTCATGCTCCTTTGCCAGCGCCAGCAGATGCAGACGTTTCATTTTGACGATGGCCATGCTACTGATTCACCACCTTTTCCACGATATAAGCCACGGCCTTATCCATCCGGCCCATGGCCGCGCCGCGCATCTGGCCGCACTGCTGCTCCGTTTCCGCCAGCATTTGCTCGCGGAGGGCGGCTGCCTGCTGCCCTGTCTGCGCCGCGGCGTCCCGGTCAGCCTGCCGCACGGCGGCCTCCGCCTGTGCCACCAGCGCCGCGCCCTCTTTTTCGGCCTGCTCCAGCAGCTCCTGCGCGGCCTGCTGTGCATGGGCCTTTTCCGCTTCCAGTCGGCTCTCCGCCTCCTGAAGCTGCGCTACCTTTTCCTTATACAGATCACTCACCGCCTTTCTCTGCATGCAAGCAGGGGAACCCCTCTGATGAGGACTCCCCTGAAAAAAGTACCGTATAGACAGGGGAAGCTCCGCTGCGTTTTGCTATTGTCATGCACCGGCTTCACCTGCCGGTGATTATGGCTTATCATATCACTTTTTCCACCGTTTCACAATGGTTATTTGACAAAAATTGCCTAAACGAAAGTAAATTATTCGTGAGGTTTCCCCCTGCCGCAGGGAAAGACGCAAATAGGTATGGTATTTTTTCACTGTTTATGATATACTGAATTGATTCATCCTCCTTTGCCGGAGGACGGCCGTACACAATCGTCAATACGACATGAGGTGACTCTTATGACATACTTTTCTGCCTTTTTGCTGGGTCTGGTACAGGGTATTGCAGAGTTTCTGCCCATCTCCAGCTCCGGCCATCTGTCCATTGCCCAGAACCTGCTGAAGATCGACGCGGTGGTGCCGGAATTTTTCGATGTGCTGCTGCATCTGGGCACGCTGGCGGCGGTCTTTGCCGCCTACTGGCACGATATCTGCGACATGGTGCAGGAACTGATTCACGGCGTCGGCGACCTGATTCACGGCACAACGCCCCGGCAGGTGCCGCCTGCCCGCCGGCTGATCCTGCTGATCATCGTGGGCACGCTGCCCCTGTTTGCCGTCCTGCCCATCCATAAGAAGGTGCAGGCGCTGGGCAATAATATGGTGTTCATCGGCGCGGCGCTGGTGGTCACCGGTTTTCTGCTGTTTGCCTGCGATCTGGTGCGCAAGGGGAAAAAGACCGAGCGCAGCGCCACGCTGAAGGATGTGCTGCTGGTGGGCGTGGGGCAGGCCATCGCCACCATGCCGGGCATTTCCCGCTCCGGCATGACCATCACCGCCGGCTGCTTTGTGGGGTTCGAGCGCCGCTTTGCCGTGCGCTTTTCCTTCCTGCTGTCCATTCCTGCCGTGCTGGGCGCCAATATTCTCAGCTTGAAGGACGCCATTACCGGCGGCATCGTCTGGGCCGAGGTGCCCATGTATCTGGTGGGCGTGGTCACTGCCGCGGCGGTGGGATATGCCTGCATCCGCCTGCTGCGCATGGTGGCGGAAAAGGGCCGCTTCGGCGCGTTCGCCTATTACTGCTGGGCGGCGGGTTTGCTGACGCTGCTGCTCAATGCGATCAAGTGAGGTAGACTATGGCCAATACACCCAAGAAAAAAACGACTGCGTCCGGCAAGGGAAACGGCAGGAACGGCCGCAGGAGCGCGCCGCCGCCTCCTGCCTATAATGCCCAGGCCCGGCTGGTGGGTGGGCTTGTCTGTCTGCTGCTGGCTCTGTGCGTGCTGGTCACCTATTTTAATGTGGACGCCATATTGCTCACCTTCCTGTCCGATGTGCTGAAGGGCTGCTTTGGCTGGGGCTACTGGCTGGCCGCTCCGGCGCTGGCCTATAGCGGCGTGGTGCTGCTGGGCCACAAGGGGCGGCCGGTGGTGCTGCGCGTATGCTGCACGCTGCTGCTGCCGCTGCTGTTGGGTATGGTGCTGCACCTGCTGCTCAGCCGCGGCAGCTACGGCTTTACGCTGGAGGGCATCCGCCCTCTGTGGCAGGACGGTCAGTCCCTGCTGTGCGGCGGCGTGATCTCCGGTGCGCTGGCGGTGGGGGCGGAAGCGCTGCTCAGCCGCGTGGTGTCGCTGCTGCTCTCCATTTTGCTGACGGCGGCGGCGCTGCTGGCGGCGCTGCATATCACCCCCGCCCAGATCGTGGCCGAGCTGAAGCGCCGCGCCGAGGAGCGTGCCCGGTGGGCGGATGAGGATGACGACGGATACGAAGAACCCACCGCGCCTATAAGACCTGCGGCCGCGCCGCAGCAGCGGAAAAAGCGCCCCAGCATCGACATTCCGCTGGACGCCGAGCCGGGAGAGGGGGACGCGCTGTTCAAGCCCTCCTCCGCCAGCCTGTTCCCCCAGCGTGCCGGTGATGTAAAGACGCCGGCGGAGGCGCTCTCCGCCGCACCCGTGCCGTCTGCGGCCCCGGCGGAAAGCGCTCCTGCCCCCGCCGCTCCTGCCCCTGCCGCAGAGCCGGTTTCCGACAAAAAGCGGAAGGAGCACCTGCGCGCCGAGGTGGCAACCGCCACGGCCGAGGTCAGCGAGGCCATCGAAAAGGAGCTGGCCGAGGGGGAGGAGGCGTACCGCTATCCCCCCATTACGCTGCTGGATGAGAACACCGACGATAACCACCGTGAGGTAGGCACAGAGCTGCGGCTCAATTCCCAGCGTCTGGCCGCCGCCCTCACCTCCTTCGGCGTGGACGCCCATCCCGGCGAGGTGGTGCACGGGCCCAGCGTCACCCGCTATGAGTTTACGCTGGATCAGGGCGTCAAGCTCAGTAAGCTGACCAACCTCAGCGACGATATCGCGCTGGCGCTGGGGGCCACCGGCGTGCGCATCGCCCCCATTCCCGGCAAGATCTCCGCCGTGGGCATCGAGGTACCGAATAAGGCGGTCACCGCCGTGCGCATCCGCGATGTGATCGAAAGCCGCGCCTTTACCGCCAACCCCAGCCCTGTGGCCTTTGCCGTGGGCAAGGATATCGGCGGCAGCGCCATCGTGGGAAATATTGCCCGCCTGCCCCATGTGCTCATTGCCGGTACCACCGGCTCCGGTAAATCGGTGTGTACCAATTCGCTGATCGTCAGCCTGCTGTATAAGTCTACCCCGGATGAGGTGCGCTTTATCATGGTGGACCCCAAAATGGTGGAGCTGGCCCCCTATAACGGGATCCCCCATCTGCTGATCCCCGTGGTCACCGACCCGAAAAAGGCTGCCGGCGCTCTGCAATGGGCGGTGTACGAGATGATGAAGCGCTATAAGATGTTCTCTGAGCGTGGCGTCAAGGATCTGGCGGGCTTCAATGCGCTGTGCGAAACGGATGCCGAGCTGAAAAAGCTGCCCACCGTGGTGGTGGTCATCGATGAGCTGGCCGACCTGATGCTGGTGGCCGCCAAGGAGGTGGAGGAAT
>CAKTGD010000010.1 GCA_934561335.1 uncultured Oscillospiraceae bacterium | reverse complement strand
GGCCTTTAGCTCAGTTGGTTAGAGCAGACGGCTCATAACCGTCCGGTCCCGGGTTCGAGTCCCCGAAGGCCCACCATTTAAAATTACGGCGTCAGCCGTTTTCTGTATAGGGGTATAGCTCAGTTGGTAGAGCAGCGGTCTCCAAAACCGCGTGTCGAGAGTTCGAGCCTTTCTGCCCCTGCCAAAGGATCACCATTCGGTGGTCCTTTTTTGTTGTGTTTGAAAGGATCTTTCAAAACATGCAAAGGCATCAATCGTAAAAGCCCACAGCAGAGCTTTTCACTCTGCTGTGGGCTTTCTTTATCTGCGTGAACCAACCTTCACCTGATGCGGCACCTACTTCTTAGATGACGTCTGAACCGCCATAGTATGCCAACAGCAGGTTCACCACCGTGCCATAATTTTGAATTCCGTCCGAAAGACCGTTGGATTTCAGGAACCCATCATAAACCTTATTGGCTGCCGTTTGCACCGGACCGCTGAATTGTGCCCAATAGGCATGGTTCTGCTGCAAATCGGCACGCACCGTTTCAGGAAGGCTCTCTCTGATGGATTGCCACGCATCGTGGTCTGCGCTGTAGAGGGCGTTTGCAAGATGGACATAGCCTGATAGATATCCGGAATAGCGGTATACGCTGCTGTCGGATAGGACGGCTGCCACGATCCCCACAAAATTGCAGGCCTGCTCAGAGGCGATACCCTGCTGGTGCGCCAACTCGTGACAGATGTTGACCGGAAGGTAGCAGGCGGGGCTTTCAACGTTCAGGTTAGCCTCGCCGGTGAAGGGAAAGTAGAACCCGCTGAAATCCAGATAGCTCATGCCCCGTGAGGAAACAAAGGCCTTGGGGGAAACCTCAGGCTTGGATAGACAGTCAAATTCCAGCACAATGCCGTCATAGGCGTGCATGGCGTCATCAAAGATCTCCTGCCGTGAAACGGCAAAGCAGCCGTCTTTATCCCGCTTTACCTGCGGGGCAAGAATGGTCAGCTGGTCGGCAAAGTACTGCGTCAGCGCGCTCAGCTCCTCCGCTGTGCCGCCTCGGGCAGTCAGGCCGCTTTTCTCCTGAAAATCGGACGCGCCGTAAAAAACACCCCACAGCAGGCAAAATCCCGCATAGATGCTAAGTCCCACGCACAGCAGGGTCAAGCCCATGCGTCCTGCCCGTCGTCCGCGGTGGGGCAGGAGGATGAAGCAGCGTACCTGCCACCCCAGATAGATCACGGCGCAGTAGACCGCCGACAGGATCAACACCTCAGCTACCGAAACGGAGGTAAGGCTGCACAGCCGCCCCAGTGCCTGCTCATAAGGCAGGATCACACGGCCGGTCAGCCAGTCCATTGCGCTTTGGTACCGGCGCAGAGAGAAGTAGGCCGCGAAGAAAGCGGCCAGACCCGCCAGCCACCACAGATAGCCCCGCCATTGCCGGGCTTTCACAGCAGCTGCGTGCCGGTAAAGAACATCACGGTATGACCCGCAGTAATCAGTTTACCGGAATCGTCAAAAATTTCCGAGTCACAAAAAGCCACCTTGCCGCCCACCTTGCGCACCTTTCCGATGGCGGTCAGTTTGCCGGAGGTGGGGCCGGCATTGATGCAGTCGATGGTGCCGTTCACGGTGACGCAGGCCTCGGCGCGTACTGTCAGAATCGCCATGCCGCAGGCCACGTCAGATAGTGTGAAGAGAATACCGCCATGGGGGATGCCCCAGCGATTCAGGGATTCCGGGTGGATTTCCAACTCCACCTTGGCCCAGCCGTCGTCCACATCCACGATCCGAATGTGGTTATGGATATCAAAGGGCTCACTCTCTGCCGCCAGCTTCAGCAGGCACTGTTTTCTTTCGTCTGTCATAATGATATCACTCCGCTGCTTTTAATAGTTGCTTTGTATAATCCGTCTGAGGATGGTCATATACCTGATCCACAGTACCCTGCTCTATAATATGGCCGTCCTTCATCACAAGGCACCGATCGCAGATCTCATATACCACATTCAGATCGTGGGAAATGAACAGGTAGGAGATACCGAACTCCTTGCGCAGGCGGGCGATCAGATGGAGGATCTGCGCCTGAATGGTGACGTCCAGCGCCGAAACCGCCTCGTCGGCAACAATAAGCCCCGGCTTCTGAATCATGGCCGTGCCGATGCACACACGCTGCTTCTGCCCGCCGGACAGCTCCCGGGGATAGCGGCCATAGTATTCCTCGTCCAGCCCTACCAGGGCCATGGTGTCCCGCACCCGGCGCTCTATCCCGGCCCTGTCGTACTTGCCGTAAATCCGCAGCGGCTCGGCAAGCGTCTGCCCTACGGTAAAGGAGGGGTTCAGGCTGCCCGCCGGGTCCTGAAAGACCATCTGGGGCCGCTTGGTATGGTGGACGACCGTTCCAGAAATATCCTTTTCCATGCCCAGTATGGCGCGGGCCAGCGTGGACTTTCCGCTGCCGCTTTCACCCACAAGGCCCAGAATCTCACCGCGGTACAGGGTAAAGCTGATGTCGTGAAGGATCTGCGTCCGCTGGCGGCGCAGGCCTGAGCCGCTGCGGTACCACACATTCAGATGATTGACTTCCAATACGGTTTCTAGCATAACTTTTTCCTCATGGGGATGGCGGCGATCAGCCGTTTGGTATAATCCGCCTGCGGGTCATAAAATACCCGCTCCGTTGTTCCGGCCTCCACAATCCGTCCCTTTTCCATCACAGCCACCTGCGTGCACAGCTTGCGCACCACGTTCAGGTTGTGGGAGATAAACAGGATCGACATACCCATTTCCCGGTTCAAGCGGCGCAGCAGCTCCAGAATCTGGGCCTGAATGGTTACATCCAGCGCCGTGGTGGGCTCGTCTGCCAGCAGCAGCTTGGGCCGTGAAATAATGGCGGCTGCGATCATCGCCCGCTGCAGCATACCGCCGGACATCTGATGGGGATACTTGCGATAGACCGCCTCAGCGTCGGCCAGATCCACATCCCGCAGCGCCTGCAAGGCTCGCTCCCGCCGCTCCTGATGAGACAGCTTTGTGTGGACGCGGAGCGCCTCCTCCACCTGAGGGCCGATACGCATAACAGGATTCATGGCGCTCATCGGCTCTTGAAACACCACAGAGATGGCGCAGCCCTGGCGCTTGCGCATCTGAGATGCGTCCAGCGCCAGCAGGTCCCGACCGTCCAGCAGTACCTGACCGGACACATCCGCCCGCCGGCGGGGCATCAGGCCGGATATCACCATGGCGGTCACGGTTTTACCGCTGCCGCTCTCACCCACCAGTCCCATGATTTCGCCGTCGGCCACCGTCAGGTCAATACCCCGGACGGCCTCGTGATCGGCGTCATGAAAGCGAACATGGAGGTCTCTGATCTCCAGCATGGTCATGAGCCTCCTTTCCGCAGCCCCTCGCCCATCATGCTTACGCCCAAAATCAGCAGCACGATCACAAGGCCGGTACACAGCACATACCACGGGGCCTTCATCATATAACTCTGGGACTCGGAGAGCATATAGCCCAAGGAAACGTCAGGCGGTGCCACGCCGATACCCAGATAGCTCATGCTGGCCTCTGCCAGCACGGCATTGTTAAACCCGATGATCAGCGCCGGCAGCACCACGCCTCTTGTATTGGGCAGGATGTGCCGGAACATGATCCTAAGATGGGAAGCGCCCATCAGCCGGGCAGATTTGACATAGTTCATGGTACGGTGCCGGGCGAATTCCGCCCGCACCACTCTGGCAAAGCTGGGGATAAACGCCACGCCCAGCGCCAGAATCACATTGTATTTTCCAAAACCCAGCATGGCGATGAACACCAGTGCCAGCAAAATGTTGGGAAAGGCGGTCAGCGCATCGTTGATCCGCATCAGCACCTCGTCTACCACGCCGCCGTAATAGCCGGTAAAGGCGCCGATCAGCGTCCCTACCGTGCCGCCGATCAGCACGGTGCACAGGGCGATGAAAAATGTGGTGCCCACACCGACCATCACCCGGCTGAAAATATCCCGGCCAAAATTGTCAGTGCCGAACAGGTGGCGGAGGGACGGCGCCAGAAACTTTTCGCTGCCTGTAATGGCCGCGGGGTCATAGGGGGTCCACACATAGCCGATCAGGGCCAGCGCCGCCATAACGGCGGCAATCGCCAGTCCGATACGGAAAGAAGTACTCTTTTTATTCACCAGCATAGACGCGCCCCCTTACTGAAGCCGCAGCCGTGGATCCAGCTGCTGGTTCACGATGTCGGCAATGCAGTTCACCAGCACCACCAACAGTGCCAGAATCACCACAATGGCCTGCACCACCGGAAAATCCCGGTTGGCGATAGAGGTCAGCAGCAGCCGCCCCAGCCCCGGAATGGCAAAGACCTGCTCGATGATGACGCTGCCCGCTACGATGTCTGCCGCCGTCATGGCAAGAAACGCCACCGTAGGCACCACCGCATTGCGCAGCACGTGGCGGTACAGTGCCGCAGAAGGAGAGTTGCCGCGGCTGTAGGCCGTGCGGACATAGTCCCGTTCCAACTCTCCGGCAATAGAGCTTTTCAGCATTTTCACCGTCATGGCGATGCGGGGCAGCGCGATGGCGATGGCGGGATAGACCAGATAGGCGGCGCTGTGCCAAAAGCCCTGCCGTGGCGCGACAAAGGCGCCGGGCGTAAACCAGTGCAAAATCAGGCCGCACACCAGCGTCAGCAGAATGCCCACAAAAAAGGGCGGCACGGCCATCACCACCTGCCCCAAAATGGTCAGAAAGCGATCCAGCCGCCCACCCTGATGGGAGGCGGCAAACAAGCCTGCCGGAAGGGAGGCTGCAACGATCATAATAAAGGCGATGCCGGTCAAAAGGGCGGTAACGCCCAGCTTGCCGTCCAGCAGCTGCGAGACCGGCATGGAATAGATATAGGACGAGCCGAAATCGCCCTGTAAGGCACGGATCACCCACTCCAGATAGCGGGTGAAAAACGGACGATCCAACCCCAGCTCCGCGCGCAATTCAGCCACCGCCTCGGCGGTGGCATCGCTGCCCAGCAGCTTGATGGTGGGGTCGCCGGGAATCACCTGAAAGGCAAGAAATGCGAAGAAAGAGACGATGACCATGGTCAAGAGCATCATTCCGATCTTCTTCAGGATGTTTTTCATGGTCATCATCTCTTTCTGTTGTTTGGATTGATACGCAGAGCTGGCGGCGCGGATGCCGTGAAAAAGCGAATCATTTTTCCGGCAGCATGCGCGCATGAAATCCGGCGATTTCATGCCGGCATTCTTTATTCGCTATATGCCACCTTGCTCAGATCCTGCGCGTAAATGGGATAGAAGGTATACCCTGTCAGGTCGCTGCGCACCGCCACCAGATCGGCCATATCCTGCAAATACAGGTTGGCGGCGGTTTCGGTCAGCATGGTCTCCATCTGCTGATAGACAGCCGTCTGCTCGGCGTCGTCCGTGCAGGCACGGGCCTTGGCATACAGCGCGTCATATTCAGGATTGTTGTAGTTCATAAAGTTTTTGCCGTTGTCAGAGACAAAGCGCTCCAGCATGGCGCGGGCCGTGGTGTTCTTGGCGTCAAGACCTGTAATGGTGGCGTCAAACTGACGGCCCACATATACGTCGTTGTACCATGTGGTGGCGTCCACCGGCTGCACCGTGGCGCGGATGCCGATGGCGGCGAGCTGCTGCACCACCACCTCGGCGGTGTCCATATGGGGCTGATAGTTGGACGATACGGCGATGGTCATATCAAAGCCGTCGGGATATCCGGCCTCCGCCAGCAGCTCCTTGCCCTTGGCGGGGTCGCAGGTGTAGTATTCCGCCAGCTCCGGCAGGAAATACTTGCCCAGCTTGGGATAGATGCTGCTGCCAACGGGGGTGCCGTGACCGTCGGCCATAATGTCCATGATCTGCTGGCGGTCGATGGCATAGCTCATGGCCTGCCGCACCAGCTGATTGTCAAAGGGTGCCTTGGCGTTGTTGAGATACACCGCCTGCACCAGATTCATGGTGCCCTCCAGCACGGTGAAATTGCTGTTCAGCTGCGCCGTCTGGGCGCTGGTCAGGTGGGCGCACAGATCCACGCTGCCGCCCTTGAGGGCCATCATCAGCGCGGTGGGATCCTCATAGATCTGATAGGTCACCTTGCTGACGCCGGCGGGAGTGCCCCAGTACTCGTCAAAGCGCTCCAGCACAATGTTCTCCTGCGGAGAACGGGATACCAGCTTGAAGGGGCCGGTGCCGGGGATGAACCCATCCTGAGGATTGCTGTCCTTGGGGATGATGGCGGCCGACAGGAAGTTGATCAGCTCCAGATCGGGCTGCTCCAGCCGGAAAGTCACCGTCCGCTCGTCCACGGCTTTCAGGTCCTGAATAGCAGAAAACGCCGACACCAGGGCAGAGTCCCCCGAGTTGTCGGCGCAGCGGTTCATGGAATAGATCACATCCTCCGCCGTTACCGACTCGCCGTTGTGGAACTTCACGCCCTCACGCAAGGTGAAGGTGTAGACAAGTCCGTCCTCCGAAATGTCGTAGCGTTCGGCTACCGCGGGGATCAATTCACCATCGGGGCTGATCTTCACCAGTCCCTCATAAATGTTGAATAAGACCTCTCTGGTTCCTGCCGCCGCTGCCGCGTGGGGGTCAAGACTGTCTTCCAGGTCCTGAGCGATGGCCACAACGATCTCATTGTTAGCCTTTCGCCCGTCTTGCAAGCCGTTACTTCCTTCATCGCCCCGGCCGCTGCCGCCTCCGCAACCGCAGAGTACAGCGCAGACCATCACCAGCGACAGGAAAAGAGATACCAGTTTCTTCATGTTCTTCTCCTTCTCCCCGCTTCTTTCCGCGGGGACAGAAATAATGGTTTCCATATTCAATTGTCATAAGCGACGTTCCTGAAATTCAGTCGCTTACACCGCACTGTACCATATTTTTTTTCACATTGCAAGTATTAAATTACAAAAAGAGTCAAATTGCGCCCCATGCCCTGCGGTAGAATACAGGTATGCATTCAGTGCCGGGCGCATACCGTGCAGCGCTGCGGCGGAAGGAGAACCATCACGCTGGGAGGATGACGTATGATACATCGAAAGAAAGGGGTCACCGCGCGCAAGGGATTGCTGAGCCTGTGCCTTGCGCTGGTGCTGCTGTGGGGACTGTGTCCCTTTGCCGCCGCACAGGAGGCAAAAAAGGCGGAAACTCTGCCGCAGGACAGTGCGATGACTGCGGCGGACATGGCGGAAACGGAGACACCGCCTGCCGGGGCGCTTCCGCCGGAGGAAGCCATACCCGAAGCCCTGCCGGAGAAAGAGGCTGAAGACGAGCTGCCGCAACCCCCTGCGGAGGAATTTCCGGAAGCGCCGCCGGAACCTTCCGGGGACGAACCGGAGCAGAGGGATGCGCCGGACAAGACGCCGCCTGAGGGAACGGCCGAAGCGCTGCCGCCAGCGGAATCGGAGGAGGGCACGGCAGGGGAGCCGCCGGAAGAGCCTGTGGAGCTTCTGGAGGAACCGCCTGTGGAGGAAGCCGCGCTGACGGCACCGCCCGCCGATGTGGGCATTGTCACCGCGGGGATCGCGGCCAACACTGATATCCAGGTGGATCTCTTCAACTACAGCGCCGCCATCAACCCCGCCAGCGACAGTGACAGGGAATATGCCCTCCGTTTTTATAATGTGGAGAGCTGGCCTGCCAAGGACGGTCTGGGAGACAACGCCCAGACCTATCTGGGCAAAGCCTATCAACACAGCAAGATGTTGGAAACGCTGGGCGCTGACGGCTATCCGCTGTACGGTGAGCGGAGCCTGCGATACCTGTTTGATACCGCATTGCCCGCAGGCGTGGCCGGCGGCTACCGCGGAGCCGTTACCCATTACGCGCTGGCGGCCAACTCGGGGCTGTTCCGCGGCGTGGGAAACGGCTACCTGGAGTATGATTCGGCCAAAAACGCCGCGTGGTATGACCCGTCAGCCAATCGCTTCACCCTGTATGACGGTGTGGTGCGTCCCGGTCATGTGGACGCCAGCGGCGATGCCGCCGAGGCCTCTGACAAGAACTTCCTTCCCTTTAACGGGGCGGATGCCTTTATGGAGGCGCCGGCAGGTCAGCAGCCCCGCCGCTATGTGCTGCCGAAAGGCGGGGTGGATCTGTGGTTCGGCATGTCGCTCGCCTTCGACTTCTATATGCCCCGCAGCGGCACGGTAAATGGCGACGCCATGGTGTTTGAGTTCATGGGCGATGACGATGTATGGGTCTATATCGACGATGTGCTGGTGCTGGATATTGGCGGCACCCATGCCGCCCAGCGGGGCGAGATTGATTTCGCCACCGGCGTATGCCGCAGTCCGCAGTGCAGCGGCGGCCGGGATGTGACGCTCAAGGCGCTTTTCGCGCAGGCAGGCAAAGCCGACAGCGTTCAGTGGGACGGCGATACGTTTGCCGACTATACCCGCCATACCTTCCGCTTCTTCTATATGGAGCGGGGCGGCAACATCTCCTATTGCAAGCTGCGCTTCAACCTGCCCACGCTGCCCCAACAGTCCCTGACCGTGGGCAAGGAGCTGGTCACTGACGGCGGCGAGCTGGACGCCTTTTTGCGGAAGCAATACGACTACCGCTTCCGGGTGCTGTGCGCCAACAGTGACGGCACGCCGTCGGAGCAGCTGTATGTCACGCCGGGCACCAGCTATGCGCTTTTGGAAAACAGCGTGGCCACAGGCCGCACCGGAACCGTAGATCAGCAGGGATATATCACCCTGAAAGCCGGACAGCAGGCCCAGGTGGAGAACATGTTGCGCTTCTCGCAGGCGGGCGGCTATACCCGCTATGTGGTGGAGGAGCGTATGCCCGCGCAGGTCAGCGGCCAATATGGCGATGTGCTTTACAGCGTCACCGGGTATCCTGGCACGCAGCAGACCGGGGAAAACCCCCAGACCAGCTTCACCGGGTATGACACCGCCGCCCTCAGCGCGGGAGAATCGCAGGTGGTGATTTACCGCAATACGGTTCGCACGGAAAAGCTGGGCAGGCTGTGCATTACCAAGAGGGCGGAGGGGCCGCACTTCCCGGAGGATACGGTGTTTTCCATCCGGGTGTCGCTGGGCGGCGCGGCGCTGCCGGAGGGCTTCACCTATGCTGTCGGCGGCGCACCGCGTCAGGCGGAAAACGGCTGCGTACACCTGAAAAGCGGCGAAACCGCCGTAATTGGCGGGATTCTGGCCGGTACGGCGTATCATGTCACGGAGCTGGAGCCGCCGAGCCTCCCACAGGGTGTTTTCACCCTGAAAAGCATTACCCACGGCAGCGGAACGGTGGGGGTAGGGGAAGAGGTCAGCGTTACCGTCATCAATGCCTATACCCCTGCCTGCGTGAACGTTACTGTCAGCAAGCAGGTGACAGGCGGGCTGGGAGACACGGATAAGCCGTTTCGCTTCACCTGCCGCTATACGGATGGAACGGGCGCCGAGCAGACGGCGGTCTTTGACCTGAAGCACGGCCAGAGCAGGGCGGTGGAAAACGTGGCGGTGGATACGGTATTCTCCGTTGTCGAAAATGAGTACCCCGGCTATGAGGTGACGGCCGCCGCCAACGGCGCTGCGGCGCAGCCGGGCCGCGAGGTGTCGCTGCGTGCCGGTCAGGAGGGCGGCAGCGTTGTCTTTGTCAACCATAAAGAGGCAGCGCCGGATACAGGCGTTTCTCTGTCCGCCGCCGCCATTGCCCCGGCGGCAATGGCCTCTTTTGCCGGGGCTGGCTTGCTGCTGCACCGCCGCCGCAGGCGCTGAGGAGGAGACAAGATGAAGAACAAGACCTGCGGCTGTGAATGCCCGCCGCCGCTGAATCCGGCCCACCAGAAACTGGCGGAGTGGTTTTGCACAGTCCGTTTTCCCCATACGCTGCTGGGCGGCGTGGATGAAGCGGCGCTGTGGAAAAAGCTGGAGGAGCTGCACACCCTTTATGACGCGGCGCTGGCAGCGGAGCGGAGTCGCTATGACGCGCTGCTGCACCGGCAGGAGGAGAGCGCCCATGGAAGCTGAGATGGACGCCGTCCGCACGGCGCTGCAAGCGGGACGGCAGCGTGCCGATCGCCGCCGGGAGCTGGCGGGGCTCATGCTGCGCGCAGCGGCGCTGGGGCTTTTGCTCTGGGTGCTGCTGGGGCGGGTCTTTTTGATCACGCAGGCGGTGGGCAGCCAGATGTTTCCCGCCATTCAGGACGGCGACCTGCTCATCGGCTACCGCCTTGTGGGCCGTCCGGTCAAAAATCAGGTGGTGCTCTACCGGCAGGAAGAGCAGCTGTGTGCGGGGCGGATCTTGGCCGTTGCGGGAGATGTTGTCACGTTGGATGAAAGCGGAACGCCGCTGGTCAACGGTGCCGCCTCCGACGGCAGCATTCTCTACCCCACCTATCCCGGAGAAGCGCTGCACTACCCCTACACCGTCCCGGAGGGCTGCGTGTTTGTGCTGGGGGATTACCGCACGCAGAGCCGGGATAGCCGTGAGGTGGGCGGCGTACCGCTCTCCGCCGTGGAGGCCCGTGTCATCACCCTGCTGCGCCGCAGGCGTATCTGATCTTACGGTTGAGCGCAGCCGCCGCCGCTTGCCGGCAGCGCTGCTCTTGATACATTAAAATGAAACGTAATTGGAGGTAACACATGAAAAGACTGTATGCATTTCTTTTGGCGCTGGCCCTGTGCCTTGCGCTGAGCGTTCCCGCGCTGGCCACAGAGGGACAGATGCAAAACTACGGGGATATGGATACCGTTGTCCTCACCAAGACCTATGAGCTGACCAACGCCGGAACCGTTTCACCTGCGGAGGAGTTCACCTTCACCATCGAAAAAACCGCGCTCAGCGATGCGGCGGAGGATATCACCGTGGCCAATATGCCGCTGCCCACCGTCGCCTCGGTTTCCTATGCCGCAGGTGAGGCGGGAAGCGCCGCCGCCGCAAAGGAGATCGTAATCTCGCTGCCGGCATACACCAGTGTGGGTATCTACACCTATACGATCCGGGAAACGGATCAGCACACCGCCGGTGTAGCCTATTGGGGAGAGGATATCCGCCTGGTGGTCACCGTCATCGAGCAGGACGGCAAGATCCGCGTGGCTGCCGTTCATACGGAGGGTGAGGGGGAGCAGAAGTCCAGCGCCATCACCAACACCTATTCCGCCGGCAGCCTGTCCTTCACAAAGCATGTTACCGGCCTGCTGGGTGACAAGAGCAAATACTTCAAGGTGACCGTTACCCTGACAGGCGAGCCTGGCAAAACCTATGCCGACAGCTTTGCCGTTTCCGGCGGAAGCGACAGCAGAAATCCCGATGCCATCACGCTTGCCGCAGCAACTGAGTTCTATCTGAAGGATGGCGAGACCATCACCATTGCCAATCTGCCCTACGGCGTAAGCTATACCGTGGAGGAGGCGGATTATACCGGTGACAACGGCGGCTATGCCGCGGCCGTGTACGCATATGGCGATGAAACCAAAACGGTTGACAGTGCCGCGGAAACCGTCTCGATCACCAACAGCAAGGGCGGCACGGTGGATACCGGCGTGATGCTGGACAGCGCCCCCTATGTGCTGGCACTGGCAGCGGTGTGTACCATCGGCACGGCGGCATTCCTGCGCAAGCGCCGCAGCAGCCGGCACTGAGCCAAGAGGGCGGCGCAAAACGCTGCCCCTAGCGCACGGATATGCGTATTTCACGCATCGCCATAGGGCTGGTGGACCGGCTGCTGCGTGCCGCGGCGGCGCTGCTGGCAGTAACGGTAGGGCTGTATTCCGCCTATGCCCTGTGGGATAATGCCCAAGTCTATGCCGCCGCGGACAATGTGCGCGCCGACATGCTGCACCTGAAGCCTGCCTGCGGGACAGACGGCGGCGCCTCCTTTGCCGCGCTGCGTGAGGTGAACCCGGATGTGCAGGCGTGGCTGACACTGGAGGGCACTGCCATTGATTACCCGGTGCTGCAAGGGCGGGACAACATGACCTATCTCAACCGGGATGTGTACGGCCGCTTTGCGCTGTCGGGCAGCATTTTTCTGGACGCCGGCTGTGACGGCGGCTTTCGCGATGCCTATTCCCTGCTCTACGGGCATCACATGGAAAACAGCCTGATGTTCGGAGATCTGGAGCGATACCGTCAGGCGGCGTTTTTCCGGGAGAATACCGGGGGAGCACTGCTGCTGCCAGAGGGAGAGTACCGCCTGACGGTGCTGGCCTGCCTGATCGTTCCCGCCTCGGAGGATGCTGTTTTTCAGGTGGAGCGCTGGCGGGAGAGCGCCGCAGGCTTGCTGGATTTTGCCGCCGGGAACGCGCTGCACCTGAACCGTGAGGCACTGGAGGAGGCCCGCCGCACCGGCGCACGGGTGCTGAGCCTGTCCACCTGCGCCGCCGACTTCACCGATGCCCGGACGGTACTGCTTGCAGCCATGGAGCCTGATGCGCTCCCACGATCAACAGGAGGATGAGCCTATGAAAAAATTTGTGGCGGCGGCGCTGCTGATGGGACTGCTGATGCTGCTGCCGGTTTCCGTGGCGGCGGCCCAGACCGCGTGCGGAGGAGAAGCTGTGCTGCCGGTACAGGTGACGCTGAGCGGCCGTACCGGCCACAGCCAGCGCTTCACCGTTACGCTGGAGCCGCTGGACAGTGACGCACCTGCAAGCGATCCCGCCAGCTTGACGGTATATGCCTGCAAGCCGGGGGAGACGGAGGCAAGCGGCAGCTTCGTCATCCGCTATACCGCCCCCGGCGTTTACCGCTATCGGATGTGCCAGCAGCCGGGCAGCGCAAGCGGTATCACCTATGATCCCACCGTCTATTATGTGACGCTTACGGTGTTCTATGATACGCAGGGGGTGCTGCAATCGACGCTGGCCGTTCGCCGGAACGCGGCGGACGCCGCCGAAAAGGGCGGGCAGATACGCTTCTCCAACCGCGGCGCCTCCCATACGCCGTCAGACCCGGCCGCCCCGCCCTCCGGTAAGCTGATCCAGACGGGACAGCTGAACTGGCCGGTGCCGGTGCTGGGCGGCAGCGGCGCTGCGCTGCTGCTGGCAGGCGGCCTTATGCGGCGCAGGGCGCGCCGTGCAAGGCCGTGACCGGGCGGGCAAGTGCCCTGTGCCTGCTGCTGGGACTGGTGCTGCTGGCATTTTCCGCGGCGCTGCTGATGCATAACAGGCAGGAGGTGCGGCAGGCCCGGCAGGCCTCGGAGCAGATCCTGACCCGTGTCCGCGCCGCTGACAGCGCGGATACGCCGCCGGAACCGGCAGCGTCGTCATCCCGGATAGAGGAAGTGTTCGGTGTGCTGTCTGTACCGGCGTTGGCGCTGGAGCTGCCGGTGCTTTCCTCGTGGAGCGAAACCGGCCTGACCGAGGCCCCTTGCCGCCAGCAGGGCAGCGCATCGTCGGGATTGGTTATCGCGGGGCATAATTATGCCTCCCATTTCGGGTCGCTGTCCCGCCTTGCTTCCGGCGATGCGGTGACGCTCACGCTGCCGGACGGCGCCGTATACCGTTATACGGTCGCCTGCGTCCGACAGGTGGCGGCGGAGGATACAGAAGCGATCCTCTCCGCCGCCGAGCCGCTGGTGCTGTACACATGCACCTATGGCGGCAAGGCCCGCGTCGCGGTGTTCTGCGAACGCGATACGGCCTGAAAACAGCTCTGATAAGAAGCTTTAAGGCGGCTCTTTCCACAGGGGAAAGAGCCGCCTTTTCACAGGCTTTACCGATCAGCGAAAAATTCTTTGACAATGTCTGCACTTTGCTTGGCGTCGCGGGCGTAGTAGTCCGCGCCGATTTTGCGGGCGTATTCCTCCGTCAGTACCGCGCCGCCCACCATGATCCGGCACGCAGGCGCGGCCTCGTGCACCGCGGCGATGGTTTCGGCCATGCTCTTGAGGGTGGTGGTCATCAGGGCGGATAACCCCACCAGCCGGACATGTCGCTCCAGCACCGTGCTGACCACCTTTTCCACCGGGACATCCCGCCCCAGATCAATGACCTGATAGCCGTAATTCTCCAGAATGACCCGCACGATGTTCTTTCCGATATCGTGAACATCGCCCTTTACCGTGGCCAGCACCACACAGCCTTTTTCCTGCGGGGGCGCGTCTGTCCGGGCCATCGCGGCCTTGATCTCGTCAAAGGCGCTCTGCGCCGCGCTGGCCGCCTGCAGCAGCTGGGGCAGAAACAGCGTACCCGCCTCATAGCCTGCGCCCACCGCATCCAGCGCCGGGATCAGCACATCATCCACCAGCGCCAGCGGCTGCTGGGTTTGCAGCAGCGCCCGGGCGGCCGCGGCGGCCTCGCTCCGCAAGCCCAGCTCCACGGCGCGCATCAGCTGCTCCCGGCTGTCCGTCTGGGAAACCGCTCTTTCACTGCGGGGCTGTTCCGCCTCGCCGCTGAAGCGGGCAATATAGGCGGCGCTGTGCCGGTCCCGGCCCGACAGCACCTGATAGGCGCAGATGGCATTCCGGCTCTCCGGCACGGCGGGGTCCATAATGGCAAGATCCAGTCCCGCGTGCATGGCCAGTGTCAGGAATGCGGCGTTCAGTACACTGCGCCGCGGCAGGCCGAAGCTGATGTTGGACACGCCCAGTGCGGTACGCACGCCCAGCTCCTGCTTGCACATGGTCAGTGAGCGCAGCGTTTCCAGCACGTCCTCCTGCTGTGCGCTGGCCGTCAGCGTCAGGCAGTCGATGTAAATATCCTCCCGGGGAATCCCCGCCTCCAACGCGGCCTCGACAATACGCCGGGCAATGGCCACCCGATCCTCTGCCCGGGCAGGAATGCCGGCGCCGTCCACCGTCAGGCCAATCACCGCCGCGCCATATTTCCGGCACAGAGGCAAAACCCGCTCCAAAGACGCGGGGGAGCCGTTGACGGAGTTGACCAGCGGCTTACCGTTATAGACCCGCAGCCCCCGCTCCAGCGCTTTTATATTGGTAGAGTCCAGCAGCAGCGGCTGTCCCGTTACGCTCTGCACTGCCTTCACGGCCTGCTCCAGCATGGCCGGCTCGTCCACCTCCGGCGCGCCCACGTTCACATCCAGCAGCGCCGCGCCTGCCTCCGACTGGGCCACGGCCTCCTCCATCAGCTCATCCATGCTGCCCCGCCGCAGTGCCTGCGCGATCCGGGCCTTGCCGGTGGGATTGATCCGCTCGCCCACCACGGTGATGCCGTCCACCGTCACGCAGGAGACCGGCGAACACAAAAGGGAGGGCATGGCGTGGGCCTGCCGCCCCGGAATGCAGTCCCCGAATACCGCTGAGAGCTGCCGGATAAACTCCGGCGTGGTGCCGCAGCAGCCGCCTGCGGCAAATAGGCCCAGCTCCCGGTATGGCGCCATCTGCGCGGCGTATTCCTCAGGCGTGATGTCATAGCCGCTGCCGTCGGCTCTGGGAAGGCCCGCATTGGGCTTTATAAATATGGGGAAATCCCCCGGCAGCACCGCCGCCAGCCGCCGCGCCATCGGCAGGATCTCCCGGGGCCCCAGCGAGCAGTTGATGCCGATGGCGTCCGCGCCCAGACCCCGTGCAGTGGCGGCAAAGCTCTCCACCGTGCAGCCGGTAAAGGTGCGGCCGTCGGCTTCAAAGCTCATGCTGGCCAGCACCGGCAGCGTGCAGTTCTCCTTTGCCGCCAGCAGCGCCGCCTTCAGCTCATAGAGGTCAGTAAAGGTTTCCAGCATGACCAGCTGTGCCCCGGCGGCAGCGCCGGCGCGGACGATCCGGGCAAAATCCGCCGCCGCGTCCGAAAAGGACAGTGTGCCGATGGGCTCCAGCAATTGACCCAGCGGGCCGATGTCCAGCGCCGTCAGCGCGCCATAGGGCGCGCAGGCCCGTTTGCAGCAGGCCACACCCGCGGCGATGACCTCCTCCGTGGTATAGGCGCTGCCCGCCAGCTTGCGGGGCGATGCGCCGAAGGTGTTGGTATTTATGATCCGGCTGCCGGCCGCCGCGTACTTGCTGTGGATGGCGCTTACCAGCTCAGGGTCGGTGATGTTCAGTTCCTCAGGCCGTGCGCCCAGCTGTAAACCGGCGGCTTGCAGCATGGTGCCCATACCGCCGTCCAGCAGGACGGTATGCGCCTGCGTAAAGAGTTCATTGTTCTGCACAGGTCTTTCCTCGCTTTCGATAGTCGCACCGGCCGCGGAGGGCACAGTGTCCGCAGCCTGCCAAGTGTCCCCTCACCGGGTGGTCGCTGACGCCCAGCAGCGCCGTAACGCTTTTGCGCGGCAGCAGAAGATCGGTTTGCGTCACGCACAGGCCGATTCGCCTCTGGGTGTCCAGCGCCGCCGCCAGCAGGGGCTGAACCGTGATGGGCCAGTCACCGTACCCCGGCGAAAAGCGGCCCGTCAGATAAAGGCCCTCTGCTGCCGCCAGCTGCCGCAGAGCCGCTTCGGCGGCATCTGCCGCCTGCTCTGCCAGCGCGGAGGCCAAAGCGTCGGTTGCCACGCCTGCTGCAATGTCCCCCACACCTGCGCGGCGGATGCAGCGGTCGGCCTCCGGACCCAGTGTGACGGCCAGCATAATGGCGCTGCCGCAGCCTGCCAGATGGCGCTGGATATCGCTGCCCGGCAGAAGCCCCGCCTTTAAAAGCGCCTCCGTCGGCTCAGAGCGCCATACGGCCCGTATGTGCACCTGCTCCAGCAGCGGCGGCGCGCAGCGCTCCAGCAGCGCCGCAGTGGCACGATCCGGGTGCTCGCCCGCGCCGAAATACCGCCCGGCCTGCCCCAGATCGATCTGCCCCGGCTTTTCCACCGATAGCGGCACCGTTACGCCCGTCAGCACATGGAATACCCCCCTTTTTATTATCGCCTTAGTATACAGCAGCATTTCGCGTTAATCAATCCTGTTATTAAGAAAAAATGTGCGGCAGGAGCGAAAAATTTGCGTTTTTCCCCTGGGTAAACCAAAAGGAAAGACACCCTCACGGGTGTCTTTCCTTTTGGAGCAGGATACGGGAGTCGAACCCGCCTCCTCGGCTTGGGAAGCCGATGTACTACCGATGTACGAATCCTGCAAATATAAGCGTATCATACCACACTTTTTCGCCCAATGCAAGGTGAAAATTGCCGCAGCCCCACTGCTGATGCGGCGCAGGGCTGCAAAACATATCCTACACACCGGCACAAGTGCGTATCTTGCGGCTTTCCGCGCCGCAGAACTCTGGGGGCGCACCGGAAAGACTGCGCTTTCAAGAATCGGAAAACCCGGCGTCTGCTTTTGGCAGGCGCCGGGTTCTGTTACCCGATCATGCGCTTGAATTTTTGGCGTAAGTGGCGTAAGTTTGGCGTAAATCCGCTTTTGCGCATCCCAAAAATCAAGCATTTTCAAGGCTTTGCGGTATCTCTTAGTACATACCGCCCATGTCGCCCATGCCGGGAGCGGCAGCAGGTGCGGGAGGCTCGGGCTTGTCGGCCACCAGAGACTCGGTGGTCAGCACCATGCCGGACACGCTGGCGGCGTTCTCCAGTGCGCTGCGGGTCACCTTGGCGGGATCCACGATGCCGCTGGCGATCATGTCGCAGTACACTTCCTTGTAAGCATCGAAGCCGTAGCCGGTCTTGCCGGAGGTGCGTACCTTCTCCAGCACCACGGAGCCGTCGATACCGGCGTTGGCCGCGATCTGACGGATGGGCTCCTCCAGAGCCTTGGCCACGATCTGCACGCCGGTCTTTTCATCGCCCTCCACAGCCTTCAGCAGCTCGGTGACAGCGGGGACAACGTTGACGAAGATGGTGCCGCCGCCAGCCACAATGCCTTCCTCAACGGCGGCCTTGGTGGCGTTCAGAGCATCCTCGATGCGCAGCTTCTTTTCCTTCATCTCGGTCTCGGTGGCAGCGCCCACCTTGATGACAGCCACACCGCCGGACAGCTTGGCCAGACGCTCCTGCAGCTTCTCCTTGTCGTACTCGCTGGTGGTCACGCCGATCTGGGCGCGGATCTGAGCCACACGATCCTTGATGGCCTGCTGGTCGCCCATGCCGTCCACGATGATGGTGTTCTCCTTGGTGACCTTGATCTGAC
>CAKTGD010000009.1 GCA_934561335.1 uncultured Oscillospiraceae bacterium | reverse complement strand
CCGCCTGCGGATTCCAAAAGTGGTCAGGATTTTCTGCCGTCTGTGGTATAATTGTGGTCAAACGAAAAATCACCGCCGAATTGGCGGTGATTTTTCTCGAAATGGTGGACCCAAAGGGATTCGAACCCTCGACCTCTCGGATGCGAACCGAACGCTCTCCCAGCTGAGCTATGGGCCCATATCGCCACTTTTTGCGGGTTTTTGCAACAAAAAGCAGATTTTCAAGTTTTTCGATTTTAGAAGATTCCGGAGGAAATTCTCCCCGAAATCATGGGCTGAAACTCGCAGGTCGATGTGCGACCATAGGGATGCGAACCGAACGCTCTCCCAGCTGAGCTACAAGCCCGTACGCATTTATTATACACATTTTTTCGGAAAAAGCAAGTAGAAAAAAATTAAGTATAACTTATGCCGGATATTAAAAAGAAGTTCTTTACTTATATGTGGTGGTTTGCTATAATAAGTTGCAAAACGCAATTGACGAAATAGCGAAAGGACGAGGAGCTATGAGAACTTTGGGTACTGTTGTGCGCGGCGTGCGCGCACCGATTTTCCGCCAGGGTGATGACGTTGTGGCCATTACCGTTGAAACCGTTCTGAATGCGCTGCGCAAGAACGGCATCGAGCCGCAAGATAAGGATGTGGTTGCCATTACCGAGTCTGTTGTGGCTCGCTGCCAGGGCAACTATGCCACCGTGGAGCAGATCAGTGCCGATGTACGCGCCAAGACCGGTGGGCAGACGGTGGGCGTTACGTTCCCCATCCTCAGCCGCAACCGTTTTTCTCTGCTGCTGCAGGGCATTGCCGGCGGCTGCAAAAAAGTCGTGCTGATGCTCAGCTATCCCTCTGATGAGGTGGGCAACCATCTGGTCAGCATGGATCAGCTGGACGAGGCGGGCATCGATCCTTGGCACGATGTGCTGGATCTGGAGCGTTTCCGTCAGGTTTTCGGCGCGGTGATCCATCCCTTTACCGGTGTGGACTATGTGGATTACTATAAGTCTATTATCGAGAGCGCCGGCGCCGAAGCGGAGATCGTATTTGCCAACCGTGTGCAGACTGTGCTGGACTATACCGATACCGTGATCTGCTGCGATATCCACACCCGTGCGCGCAGCAAACGCCTGCTGAAGGCCGCCGGCGCCAAGACGGTGCTGGGGCTGGACGATCTGCTGACCGAGCCTGTGGACGGCAGCGGCTACAATTCCCAGTATGGCCTGCTGGGCAGCAACAAGGCGGATGAGAAGCGCATCAAGCTGTTCCCCCGAGATGCCATGGCCGTGGCCGAGGGCATCGGCAAGGGCATGAGCGAGTCTACCGGCAAGCATATCGAGGCCATGGTGTATGGCGACGGCGCCTTCAAGGATCCTGCCGGTAAAATCTGGGAGCTGGCCGACCCGGTGGTGTCCCCCGGCTATACGGCCGGTCTGGTGGGTACCCCCAACGAGCTGAAGCTGAAGTATCTGGCCGACAACGATTTCGCGGGCCTGACCGGCGAGGAGCTGCAAAAGGCCGTGGCGGAGAAGATCCGCCAGAAGGACGCCAAGGTGAGTCTGGTGGGCAGCATGGTCTCTGAGGGAACGACCCCCCGCAACCTGACCGACCTGATCGGCTCGCTGTGCGACCTGACGTCCGGCAGCGGCGACAAGGGAACCCCGATCATCTACATTCAAGGTTATTTTGACAACTACACCAACGAGTAAGCTCGCTGGGCCTTGTGGTTTATATGGTGGAAAAATACCCGCGCAAGCGGGTATTTTTCTGTCCAAGCGGCGATGGTCGGCCACACCACGCCAAGGGCCGGAAACGCGGCAATTGCGGTGAAGGGCAACAATGAGCATGTGCTGTGGGGTCGAGATGCCAAAAAGCAAACCGCAGGCAGCGCCGCATACCGCTGCGGGCACCACTTTTACACAAAAAGGACAAGCTTCCGCAAAAGCTTGTCCTTTTTATATTCGGGATAAGCGGCCATGCCGCTGCGGCAGTGGCGCCGTCAATAATCCACCTTCATCAGGCACAGACCTTCCGGGGGGGCGGTAGGGCCAGCCTGCCTGCGGTCGCGGCTTTCCAGAATGGCGCACATCTGCTGCGGCTCCCAGAAGCCGCGGCCCACCTCCAGCAGTGTGCCCACCAGAATGCGCACCATGTTCTGCAAAAAGCCGTTGCCGTGAAAGGTAAAGGTGATGCGCTCCTTCTGCTGCCGGATCTCGATGCTGTCCACCGTGCGCACGGTGGATTTTTTCATGCGGGGATTGCCGCAAAAGGCAGCGAAGTCATGCTCGCCCACCAGATAGGCGGCAGCCTGACGCATCCGCGCCACGTCGGGAACATAGGGCAGCATGGTCACATATTTCCGGTCAAAAACAGGCTTGACCTCGCCCACAAAAACCGTGTAGCGATAGGTTTTGCCCAGAGCGTTATAGCGGGCGTGAAAGCGAGGCGCACAGGGCTTCACCTCACGCACGGCGATAGCGTCCGGCAGGTAGCGGTTGCAGTAGTCGCGGATCTCCTCCGGCGACTCCTTGACATCCATCACCGCATTGGCCACCATGGCCCGGGCGTGTACGCCCGCGTCGGTACGGCCTGCGCCGGTGATCTCCACCGGCTTTCCGGCCAGACGGCTCAGCACCGCCTCGATCTTGCCCTGCACGGTGTCCCGGTCCGGCTGGCGCTCCCAGCCGAAAAAGCGGGTACCGTCATAGGCGATGGTCAATTTATAATTCTGCATATCACTTCAGCTTCTTCACAAAACAGCGGCGGCGCTTGTGCTGCTCCAACTTAAAATCCTTCCACTGGGCCTGCACCTTCTGGTTGAGTTCCAGCATGGGGCCGCTTTCGGCCTCCTTGATGCCCATCTTATGGCAGCCCTCCATCGCATGGTAGATAATCATGGCGTTGACGCCCTTTTGCTGATAATCGGGCCGCACGGCAATCAGCAGCAGGTCGATGGTATCATTTTTACGGAAAGCCTTCAAAATATCGATCCAGCCGGTGGGGAAATATTTGCCCCGGCTTTTCTGAAGGGCGGCGGCGATAGAGGGCGCGGCCACGCCCATGCCCACCATCTCCTCGTGCTCATCCATGATGAAAAACGCCAGATTGGGGTTAACCAGCGGCGCAAACTTGGCGCTGTAGCGCTTGATTTGCTTATCCGTCAGATCCACTGTGCCGTACAGCGGCGCGTAGCAGGTGTTGACCAGCTGGAAGAACCGGGGAATCAGGCCGATATAATCCAGCCGCGTTTTCGGCTTGAACACATGGAGATTACAGCGCTTTGCCACAAATTCCGACAGCTTGCGCCACCGCTCGATCACCTTCTCATCGGTGGGCACCTGAATCAGATTTTCCACCCAGTCCACGTCCTTCACATAGCCCAGACGGGTCATGTGGTCGATATAGTAGGGGTGGTTATAGTAGGTGAAAAAGCAGCTGCGCCGGTCAAAGCCCTCTACCAGCATACCCTCCCGGTCAAGGTCGGTAAAGCCCAGCGGGCCATGGACCTCGTCGCAGCCTTTTTCCTTTGCCCAGCGCTCTACTGTGGCAAACAGAGCGTTGGCCACCTGCTCATCGTCGATAAAATCCACCTGTGTAAAGCGCATACGGTGGGTATGCCACTTTTCATTGGCCTTATAACTGAGAATGGCGCCGATGCGCCCGACCATTTCGCCGTTGCGCATGGCCAGCCAGCAGCGGGCCTCGCAGTATTCAAAGGCAGGGTTCTTTTTGGGGTTCCAGTCGCTCATATCGTCATCAAAGGTGGCGGGAACAAACTGGGGTACATCCCGATACAGGATATTCGGATATTCCACAAACTGGCGCAGCTGCGCCCGTGTAGTTACTTCAATAATGGAAACCATATGATGCTCCTCCTCGCAGACACAGCCCCAGTTTACCGCAATATCCGGCAAAAAGCAACAGAAAAAGTGTGGTAGTGCGCCGAGCGATAAGCACTGTCTGCTATAAGGAGTATAGTTCTTCAATGTGGTTGGTATAAATGCTGCCCGTCAAGGTAGAGGGTGTGCACGGAACGGTGTTCTGGATGAGCTTTGTCCATTCAGTGTGGAGCATAGCCTCCATAAAGAGGGCGGATTGCGTAACGCCGTCAATGACCGGGATTTTCAGCCGCCGCGAGATATCCTCTCCCATTCCGGCCAATGAAACGCAGGCCAGCACGACCACATCCGCGCAGTCCTTCTCTTTACATTCCTGTACGAGCCTTTCCAATGGCGCCAACGCTGTTTCGGGCGTGATATCCAGGAAGTCAATATACAAGGACTTGATGGACAGGCAGCGGCTTGTCAGTCCGCAGCGCTCAATCGTGGTGCCAATCAGCTTACGCTCCAGATCTCCGCCGGATGTGATTACGCTGAAATGTTCGCCCAGCAAGCAGGCACTGTAATAAGCTGCCTCAGCAACGCTGATGGCAGGAACATGCAAAAGCGGCTTTACGGCTTTGCCCAGATCGCTGAAACAGGCAATGATAACGCCGTCATAGTTGTCCTTGTGCTCCAGCAGCGTTTCTGTTACGGCCAGTTCGGATATGGTTTCATCAAGGGGCGAACGAAGAACGTCAGGTCCGAAGGAAACACTGGATGTTTTGACCAGAATATTGGGTGAAAAAGTTGCCCGGGCAACTTTTTCAATTCGTGCGGTAGCCGCAGGATTTGTGTTGGGATTCAAAAGCAGGACTTTTTTTACCGGTCTGGGCGCCGCATAGTGCGGCGAATCATTGGACCGGGAAAAGCAGGCCCAGCTTTCAGCGGGAGATAACTCTTGATAATCGCAGATCTTATGGTGGCTGCGTTTGTTGTTGCGCCGGAATTCGTGAGGCGTAATCAACAAATACTTTTTGAAATATTTGTAATAATACCGGGTTGCTGAAAAACCGCAGCGGCTGCAAATATCCGTGATGGAAAGCTCAGTGCTGAGTAATAGCTGTACAGAGTGGATGACCCGATAATAGTTCAGCATTTCATTGAAGGTGATGCCATAGCGCTTTTTAAATTCCCCCGCCAGATATTGGGTGGATAGAAATTCGCGGCTGGCAACGGCACTGAGCGTTAACTTTTCGCTTAAGTTATCCTGAATGAATTCATTGATGTTTTCAAAACGGGAAAAATGCAGCTCGGCATTTGGCATGTTCTGCAGCATATTCGTTACGCTATTGAAATGTCCCACCAGATAGCGCAGCAGCGCACAGCTCTTTTCTGTCAGTTCTTCCGGCGCGGCTTTTCCGGAAAAATACAGCAAAGCAATCTCCGAAAGGAGCCCCGTAAACTCTGATCGTTCGCGTTCCGAGATGAGCCGGGGAAAAATATAGTTCAGGTTGCAGTTAAGGCTCATCTTGTCAATTGTGCCAAAGTGCGTTTTGGCAAATTCACTGTCAATTGAAAAAATTGCCACCAGATTTTTATCCGTTGCCTGTAGTCCCACCGGAATGTTGATGTTCACGATCTCGGCATCGTTCGTGTGGAGCTCGATAATGCCCGAAACAAATTTCACCTGTAAAGAGCCTTCCAGCACCCAGATGATCCGCAGTTCATTGGAAAGGTAGTCGAAGGGATAACTGATGACCCGTTGCACCGAGATTCGGATAGGAATATTCTGCTGCATAATAAGCACCCCTTTGCTGCGAAAGTGTCCATAACACCCTCATATGAGGGTGTTATGGACTATTCTTTGTGCCTTATTATAAAGAAGAATCCGGCGCTTGACAAGAGCGGCCTTCATATACACCGGCCAGCACCGGCGATAAACCTACGGTTTCACGAGGATCAACAGGACGATAGGCGCCGGTTTTGCTGGTCGTCAGATTTTGATACACCAGCGCTTCTGCCATCTTAACTGCGGAAGCAACAGGGTCAACCACCGGAATATGCAGCTGACAGGTCAGCTTTTCGGACAAGCCCGCCATACCGGCACAGCCCAGGCAAAGAACCTCCGCCCCCTTCTCCTGAACGATTTTCCGGCTGGCCTGCAAGAGCATGTCCTCAACCTCCTGCGCGCTTTTCTCGTCCAGATCTAGCACCGACAGGCCGGAGCTGATAACGCCTGCGCACCGGCTTTCCAGTCCGATTTGGCGGACGCCCTCATCCAGAAGCGGTTCCCATCTGGCCGAGGTGGTAACAATGCCAAAACGGCTTCCCAAAAGGCAGGCAAGAAGGCAACTGGATTCAAAAATGCCAATGACGGGTTTTGAAATAGCCTCTTTTCCGGCGATAACCGCCGGATGTGCGCTGAAACAGGCGATGATAAATGCATCGTAATTGTGTTCCTCGCGGATCAGAATTTCCAATAAGCTGGCGGTTGAGAGAACCTCATCAAAAAACCCCTCGATAGAACGCGGCCCTGCCGTATTGGTAATCACATCCACATGTGTGTCACACTGGGCGGCGGCTTGAGCGGCTGCCGCAATTGTTGCGGTCATATCCGCGCTTGTGTTGGGGTTGATAACCAGAATTTTTTTATGTGTCATGGAAGCGGCCTCCTATCTATCTTAATCTTATTTAGAACTGCTGCGTGAGAATGCCATACATTTCGGGACGGCGATCCAGGAAATAGAGGCAGCGGTGTCTCTCCTCACGGATACTGCTCAGATCCAGCGTTGCCACCAGAATTTCATCGGCATCTTTAGCAGCCTCTTTAATCACATGCCCGCGCGGCGCCATGAATTTGCTTTTACCAATCAGATGCAGGCTGCCGTTTTCAATGCCCTGACGATTGCAGGCGGCCATATAGCACAGATTATCCGTGGAGCGGGCGATCAGGTTATGATCCCAGATATCCTCGTCAAAGTCGCCCCATGCCGCAGAGACCAGCAGGCACTCCGCTCCCTTGAGGGCAAAAATGCGGCTGAGTTCACAGATGCCAATATCATAGCAGATAAGCGGGGCGAACGTGCCGTACTCTGTTTGGTATACAGGCGTATCATTCCCGCGCGCGAAGTAGAGTCGCTCACCGGCAAACAGGTGGCTTTTGGCGTATGCGCCGAGAATCTTGCCCTCGGGGCTGATAAAAGCAACTGAATTATAGATAACACCGGGAACCGTTCGCTCTTCCACAAAACCTACCTGCAGATATACGCCGTTTTCTTTGGCCATATGGCAAAACTCCTGCATGGAAGGCCCGTGTAGAGGCTCCGCAAGCGCGGTATAACGTTCCTTCAGATCGTAGCCCGTCAGAAACAGCTCCGGCAGGACAACGATTTGCGCCCCCTGCCTTGCGGCATCATGAACAAGCGCGGCCCCTTTCTCAATGTTGGCTTGCTTATTTCCCAAAACGGTATCACACTGCGCCAGCGCAATCGTTACATTTCTTGACATTCCCTATCCTCCTTGAAAGTCTGTCATGAATTCCGGCTTGTCCCGAAGAGATACTTCGTTCCCAGCTTTGTTTTGGTCATCAGAATGTAATAAACGATACCAGCAGGCAGCAGGCTCAGGAACCAGCCGATTTCCACAACGCTGATGGCCGCCAGTGCACCGACGCCAGTTGCGATCAGGCCAGCCATATTGAAGCCGGAGAAAGCGCCGTCTTTCTTGTATATTTCATCCAAATTCAGCTTGCGCTTGCGGATTACATAATAATCAACGACCATGACGGCAAAGATGGGGCCGAGGAATGCAGAGTAAATCTGGATAAACAGTGCCAGACCGGAGGCCGACTCCGGAGTGACCAGAACCCAAGGGCAGGTGCACACAGCCAGAACACCGATGAGGATGGCACACTTGTTGAAGCTCCACTTGGTCAGATCCATAGCAACATAGATGGGCGGAACCATGTTGTTCAGAACATTGGTGGTGATCTGAGAGAAAATGATGAAAAGCATGGTCGCTACCAGCAGCAGCTTGTTGTCCACGGTGGAGGAAAAGATGGCGATCGGATCATATGTACCGGTGGCGGCAGCGACAATCAAGCCGATGCTGCACATAAGCAGCGTGGCCGGAAGGATAGCTAACAGGTAAATGACGAAGCGCGTCTTGTCGCCGCCTGTTTTGGTAAAGTTGCGCGAAAGGTCACTGACATTCAGAATAATACCGGTGTAGAGTCCCAAAAACACTGTGACGCCGCCCCAGAAAGGAAGCCCCCAGGACCCTTTGATATTGACCACGGAATCCGAGATCGTGGTGCCGTATTTGGTTACGGTTACATACGTCATATACAGCAAGGTGATAAAAATGAACACAGCGCCAACGTTTTCCAGCCATTTAATACCGCTGAAGCCGCGCATGGCCAAGATAATCTGGACAATATGAAATACCACAAAACATACGATAACATTATCGAAGCCAAACAGGGTTTTCAATACCAGATTCAGGGCTTCTCCGCCCACCCAGCTCTGGAAGCCGAACCAGATCAAGGCAGGGACTGCACGGATCAGACCTGCAATCCGCGCTCCGCCGATGCCGAACGATGTGCGCAGCTGCACCGTCATGGGAATACCATAAGTGTGACCAGCCCTTCCGTTCAGCACCAGTGCTACCGCGATGCCGATGTTGCCCAGCAGCATTGCCACAATGGACTGAGTCAGATTCAATACACCGAATACCGAGGAGCCTGCGGTAAAAGTGCCGATGACAACACAGCCGCACAGCCACATGCAAAAATAGGAGAGGCGGTCAGAAATGCGTTCTGTGGTTGGGAGCAGATCCTTATCGACCTTGCTGGATACTTCCGGGGAGACATAGGTGTTTGCCTCTTTGATGTATGAAACAACCTGTTGATCGTTTTTCATATGAGTTCTCCTTTCTGATCGTTGTGATTGACATAGTGAATAAAATCCGACGCTGTACATTGTCGAATATTATGATATCATCCAAAAAGCGATTTTGTAACGTGGAATTTTATGCATTCATCTGTAGCATTTAACAGTTGTTGCAGAGTCATCACCGGTCCGATAGGACATTTTTATGCTTGCAAAGAAGAAAATCGTACCATATTATCCCGCCATGCAATATCTGGTACCAGGCAGGGGAAGCAGCAGAAAAAGTGTGGAAACTGGGCGGCTCATGTGGTATACTTATTATCCTGAATCAGAGAATATCTGTCGGAGGTAGTCATATGGAGCTTTTGTGGTATTGTATCCGGGAAATGGATGCCGACGCGCTGGAGCGCGCCCTGCGCATGATGGACGGCGAGCGCCGCCGCCGGATCGCGGATCTCCCCAACGAAGATGACCGAAAGCGCAGCGCGGCAGGCGAGCTGCTGGCGCGGCAGGCGGCGGCCCGGCGGCTGGACACCGCGCCGGAGAGCGTGGCGCTGCGGTGGGATGAGAACGGAAAGCCCTATGTGGAGGGTGCGGATTTCCACATCAGCGTCAGCCACAGCGGACCTTACGCCGTGTGCGCCGTGGGAGAAAAGCTGCTGGGCGTGGACGTGGAGGTGATTCGCAGCGCGGAGGAGAAGTTTATGCGCCGCGTTTGCTCCGACGGGGAGATGGCCTATATCCGCTATGGAGACGCAGGCTGCTTCCAGCGGTTCTGGGAGTGCTGGACGGCCAAGGAGGCCCTCTTCAAGCTGACGGGAAAGGGGCCGCTGCTGGCGCTCAGCCGCCTTGCGCTGCCTGATGGCGTTGCGCTGGAGCATATGGTATGCAACGGCTGCGCCGTGACCGCGGCCATCACACTGTAACGAGGAGGAGCGGAGAGAATGTATCGAATCGGTATCGATCTGGGCGGTACGAATATCGCCGTGGGCGTGGTGGATGACCGCCATGCCATCATTGCTGAGGCCAGCGTTCCCACCGGCGCATTCCGCCCGGCAGAGGAAATGGTGGCCGATATGTGCCGCGCTGTGGAGATAGCGCTGGAAAAGGCGGGGCTGAGCGCCGCCGACTGCGCCGGCATCGGCATCGGCTCTCCCGGCACCTGTGACAGCGCCGCCGGTACGGTGGTGCGCGCCTACAATCTGGGGTGGTTCAATGTGCCGGTGTGCCAGATGCTTCAGGCGCATTTCGGCATCCCCGTCCGCCTCAGCAACGACGCCAACTGCGCCGCGCTGGCCGAGACTGTGGCGGGCGCGGCGGTGGGCTGTCGGGATATGGTGCTGATCACGCTGGGAACCGGCGTGGGCGGCGGTATTATTATTGACGGCAAAATTTACGCCGGTATGCGCTCTATGGGCGCCGAGCTGGGCCATACCCTGCTGGTGCTGGAGGGCGAGCACTGCACCTGCGGCCGGGACGGCTGCTGGGAGGCCTATGCCTCCGCCACGGCCCTGATCCGTCAGGCCAAGCGGGCCGGAGAGAAGCATACAGAGTCCGCTTTGCACGGACGGGAGGCGCTGACGGCGCTGGATGTGTTCCGGGCCGCCGATGCCGGCGACGCGGCAGCGGCGGCGGTGATTGACCGCTGGTGCGTCTATGTGGCGGCGGGGCTGACCGATCTGGTGAACAGCCTTGCCCCGGAGATGATCCTGCTGGGCGGCGGTGTCAGCCGTCAGGGCGAGCGTATCCTTGCGCCGATCCGCGCATATGTGGCGGAGCACTGCTTCGGCGGCCGGGAGGGCGCGGTGCCCGTAATCGCGGCTGCACGTCTGGGCAACGAGGCCGGTATTATCGGCGCGGCGGCCCTGTAATCATCTCGCTGCGGCATTCAGGCTCCGCCGGATACTGTGTGGGTATCCGGCGGAGCCTTTCCCTGCCGTGCGGCGAAAATTCACAATTTTGACTTTCCTTTTTTCTGACTTTCTGATATATTAAAACGTTGTAACGCAATTTATCCCATAGGAGGAACCCATGAAACGAACACATTTATTGCTTCTGGTGCTGCTGCTGGCAGCGGTGCTGGCGGCTTGCGGCAAAAAGAAAGAGGCGGATCTAACGCCGGCGGCGGATAACGCGCTATCAAACACTGTGCAGCTGTCCGCCGTTGACGCGGCGTATCTGGAATACGATAACGGGCAGGTGACCTGCCGCTTCCGCAGGGATGAGGACGGCTGGAAATGGGTGGATAACGAAAGCTTCCCGCTGGACGGCGCCTATCCCGAGCAGATGCTGGCGGTGCTGGACGCCATGTTTGTTTCCCTTACGCCGGAGACGGCGGAGGCGGACCCCACGCTCAGCGGTCTGGACGAGCCGGATCGCTATCTGTGCGTCACGGTGGGCGAGGAGAGCACCACGCTGCGCTTCGGCAAACAGGTAGAGGACGGACGGTGGTACATGTCGATCGACGGTGACGATGGCGTGTATCTGGCTGCCAACGAACTGGTGGAAATGATGGATCGCGGTGTGTACGATATGGCGGTGCTGCCCGCTCTGCCGGAGCTGACGGAGGAGAACCTGACGGCCATCACCGTACAAAGTGGGGAAGGACGGTCTGTACGTCTGGCCAAGGAAGAGGATGGCTGGGTGATGACGGCCATCACCGTAGAAAACAGGGAGGGACAGTCTGTGCCTCCGGCCAAGGAAGAGACTGGCCGGGTGGCGGGAAAGCAGCCGACGTCTGCGCAGGTGCAGGCGGCAGAGGAGGCACTGGCCGCGTTCAGCTTTGACAGCTGCTTTGATTTCGATCCCTCTCCCGAGGCGGTTCCCCTGTGCGGACTGGATACGCCCACGGTGATTACCGTGACCTATATCAATTCCGTGGACACCGAGACCACTATGACGCTGGCGCTGGGCGCCCTGCGGGAGGACGGCGCGTACTATGCGACGTTCAACGACAGCGCTGCCGTATATCTGGTCTCGCAGGACAAGGCGGCGGCGTTTCTGGCGCTGCTGTAGGGCTTGCTGTAGGGAGGACACACCATGCGCCTGTTGATTGTGGAGGATGAGAAGCGTCTGGCGGACACCCTGCGCCAGCTGCTGCACCGCCAGGGCTATACCGCCGACGTGAGCTATGACGGCATCGCCGGTCTGGACAATGCCATGAGCGGTGTCTATGACCTGATCTTGCTGGATGTGATGCTGCCGGGCATGAACGGCTTTCAGGTGGCGCAGGAGCTGCGCCGGAACGGCGTTGCCGCGCCGATCCTGATGCTGACGGCAAAAAGCGATCTGGCAGACCGCGTTCACGGGCTGGACTGCGGCGCGGACTACTATCTGACCAAGCCCTTCGAGGCGGAGGAGCTGCTGGCCTGCGTCCGCACGCTGCTGCGCCGGGCAGGAGGCCCTCTGCATGAGGGCGATGCGCTGACATGGGGGGATCTTTCGCTGGAGCGGGGCACCTTTACACTGGCGTGCGGTGCACGGAACGTGCGGCTCAGCCGCCGGGAATACGACCTGATGGAGCTTTTGATGCGCAACGGCGATCAGGTGGTCACCAAGGAGCAGATGCTGGTGAAGGTGTGGGGGTACGATTCGCAGGCAGAGGACAACAACGCCGAGGTATATATCTCCTTCCTGCGCCGCAAGCTGGCCCATCTCCACTCCTGCGTGAAAATCAAAACCCTGCGTATGCTGGGCTACTGCCTGACACAGGAGGCGGAAGCATGATCCGTAAGCTTCGCTGGAAAATCACCGGCGTGACGCTGCTGGTATCGGCCATGGTGCTGCTGGCGGTGTTTGCCGGGGTATATCTCTTCTCCCGCGCCAATATTGCCAAAAGCTTTGACCGCCAGCTGAGGCAGGCGGTGCAGAGCGGCGCCGCGGAAGCGCAGACGCCCTGCCTGGTGGCGGAGGTGCTGCCCAGCGGCACCGTTCACGTTTCCGGCAGCACTTACTACGATCTGGAGGATGGGGACGCCCTGTCCCGGCTGGTGAACGAAGCGCTGTCCGCCCCGAGCGAGAGCGGCGTGCTGCCAAAGTACAGTATGCGCTATTACCGGCAGATCGGGCCGCTGAGCATCCGCATCGCCTTTATGGACAGCACCTTTGAGCAGGCCACGCTGCGCGCGCTGGTGCGCACCTGCGCCCTGATCGGCGGCGGCGCGCTGCTGGTGCTGCTGGGGCTGAGCTGGCTTTTGAGCGGGTTTGTCACCCGGCCGGTGGCGCGGACGTGGGAAAATCAGCGGCAATTCCTCTCGGACGCCAGCCACGAGCTGAAAACGCCGCTGACGGTGATTTTGTCCTCCGCCGAGCTTTTGCAGGAGGCGGCACTGCCGGAGCAGCGGCAGTATGTGGAGAATATCTCGGTGGAATCCCGGCGGATGAAGGCGCTGGTGGAGGATATGCTGGCGCTCTCCCGGGCGGAGAGCGGCCGGATGGCCCCCTTTGCGCCGGTGGATCTCAGCGACCTGGTTACGGATGCGGCGCTGCGCTTTGAGCCGGTGGCCTTTGAGGCAGGCCATCCGCTGGAATACGATATTCAAAACGGCGCGGCGCTGTCCGGCGACCGGCAGCAGCTGGATCAGCTGCTGGAGATACTGCTGGATAACGCGGTGAAATACGCCGCCAAGGACGCGCCCATTCGCCTGAGGCTCTGCCTGAACGGTAAAAATGCGGTGCTGACGGTGGAAAACCCCGGTCAGCCGATCCCGCCGGACAAGCTGCCCCATCTTTTTGAGCGGTTTTACCGGGTGGACGATGCCCGCACCGGCGCTGCCGGCTTCGGCTTGGGGCTGGCCATTGCCCGCCAGATCGTGCAGCGCCACCATGGCAGCATTGCCGCTGCCAGCGATGCGCGCGCCACCTGCTTTACGGTGACATTGCCGCTGCGCCGCGGCTGAGCGCCGGCGGGAATCAATCGATCAAATGAAAAACCGGCCCAATGGGCCGGTTTTTTGCTATTCTTTTTTCTTGGGCGCTGCGTTGGCGGCATAGACGCACACGAGAATCAGCGCCACCCCCAGAAACTGCCACAGGCCAAAGGGCTCGCGCAGCAGCAGTACGCCCGCCAGCACGCTGACCACCGTGGTCACGTTGCTGAAAAGCGACGCCTCCGACACGGTCAGGAAGCCGTTGGCAAAGTTCAGCAGGAAATAGGCCAGCACAGAGGATACGATCCCCAGATAGACCACCGCCAGCCAGAAGCGCCCGCTTTGCAGCGCAGGCAGGAAGGTCTCCGCCATGTGTCCGGCGCCCTGAATCAGGGAGGCCGGGATAAAGGCCACCATGCCCACCGTAAACATGACGTAGGTCACCTCGAAGGGGGTAAAGCGCTGGGCAGCCTTGTGGCTGAGGGTGTAGTAGGTGGCATCGCAGGCCACCGTGATCAGCAGAAAGACAAGACCCAGCGCGGAAACATGGGTCTCGCCGCCGGCGTAGATAAACGCCACGCCCACAATGCACAGCGCGGCGCAAATCACCTGACGCCGCGTAACGCGCTCGTGGAGCACCAGCACATCCATCAGGATGCAGGCAATGGGCACCACGGCGATAATGGTTCCGGCCACGGCGGAGGAGGTATACAAAATGCCGTAATTCTCACAGAAGAAATACAGCACCGGCTGTACCAGTCCCAGCAGCAGCAGCGAGCCGATGGGCTTGCCCTTCAAAGAAAAAGCGAACAGCGCACGGCCCCGCACCCGACCCACCAGCGCGTTGCAGCCAATCACCAGCGACATGGCGGCAAAGGCGGTGATAAAGCGGAAAGCCAGCAGCACGGTGGGCTTTGCCACCTCCAGCGCCAGCTTGGAAAACATAAAGCTCATGCCGAAGATCACCGCCGAGAGCAGGGCAAAGACCAGCGACAGGGTATGTTGCTTCTTTTGCATAACGATTCTTCCTTTTTCCAGTCCTACCGCTCCGGACGAGGGAGGGGCGGCTTTGCCATCATATCACATCCCGGACGGCGTGGCAACCGAAATTCTACCGTGCCTTGTGCCCGATGGCGCAGCAGACCAGAAATACCGCAAGATTGACCAGCACCACCGAGGCGCCCACCGGCGTGCCCAGCAGATAGGAGGCGGTCAGTCCGGCGCAGAAGGAGGCCACGCTCAGCACGGCGGCGCAGAGCACCACGCCCCGGAAGCTTTTCAGCACCCGCATACCGCTCAGCGCCGGAAAGATCACCAGACTGGAGATCAGCATGGCGCCCATCATCCGCATACCCAGCACAATGGTCAGGGCGGTCAGCACGCTTAAAAGCGTGTTGTACAGGCCCACCTTCACGCCGGTGGCCCGGGAAAAGCTTTCATCAAAGGTGATGGCAAACAGCCGGTGGTAAAACAGCACGAACAGCGCCAGCACCGCCGCGCTCAGCACAACGCTCAGCACAACATCGGCGCGGTCCATTGCCAGAATGGAGCCGAACATATAGCTGTCCACATCGGTGGTCATGCCGGTGGTCAGCGAGGTGACGATGATGCCCACCGCCAGCGCCGAGGCGGAGGTGACGGCAATAGCCGCATCGGCCCCCATACGGCTGCGCTCCGTCATGCGCAGCAGCGCCAGCGCCGCCGCGATCACCACCGGGATGGATACCGGCAGCGGCGACCAGCCGCAGGCCAGCGCCACGCTCAGCGCGCCGAAGGACACATGGCTCAGACCGTCGCCGATCATGGAATAGCGCTTGAGCACCAGCGGGACCCCCAGCAGCGCCGCGCACAGCGACACCAGGATACCCACCACAAAGGCCCGCAGAATAAAAGGATAGGTAAACATTTCCAGCAGCAGACTCACTGTCCGTCACCTCCCAGCTTTTTCCCATAGGGCGAGGCAAGATAGGCCGCCGCGGTGCCGAAGAACCAGCCGCGCCGTCCTGCGTGCAGAATATGGGTGGCGTATTTCAGCACGTTTGGCAGATCGTGGGTCACCATCACGATGGCAAGGCCCTCGGTGCGGTTCAGATACGCCAGCGTGCGGTACATATCGTGGGCAGCCTCCGGGTCAAGGCCGGTTACCGGCTCATCCAGAATCAGCAGCGTGCCTGCCGCGCACAGCGCGCGGGAGAGCAGCACCCGCTGCTGCTGTCCGCCGGACAGCTCCCTGTAGCAGCGGTCTTTCAGCTCCAGAACGCCCAGCTTGCCCATGTTCATCAGCGCCTTGGACTTTTCCGCGGCGGTATAGAAAAAGCGGCCCTTGCGCGCACTGAGAAATCCGGAGAGCACCACCTCGCTGACCGTAGCGGGAAAGTCCCGCTGGGCCCGGGTCTGCTGGGGCAGGTAGCCGATGGCGCCGCCGCCCAGCGAGCGGTCGGTACGGATCTGCCCCTCCATGGGTCTGAGCAGCCCCAGAAGCACCTTGAGCAGTGTGGATTTACCGCTGCCGTTGTCACCCACGATGCACAGATAGTCGCCGCTGTGAACCTGAAAGTTCAAATGGCTGCCGATGGCGCGGCCCTCGTAGCCCAACGTTACGTCGCGGCAGTCGATCAGCAGTTTTTTTTCGTCACTCATTGCAGTCCCTCCCGCAAAGCCTCTGCATTTTGCTGCATAAGGCTGAGATAGGTGGCGCCGCCGTCAAACTCCGCCCGGGACACCGTCTGGCAGGAGTGGAAGGTCAGCACCTTCGCGCCGGTGGTCTCGGCAATGGCCCGGGCCACCTTCTGGCTGCTCAGTTCAATGGTGTATACCACGGGGATGTTCTCTGCGTTCACCTTGTCGATCAGATATTTCAGCGTGGCCAGAGACGGCTCGGTGTCGCTGGCGCAGCCGTGAAAGGCGGCACGGTAGTCAAGGCCGTATTCCTTGCAGAAATACAGCAGAGGAAACCGGTCGCCGAACACCACCATACGGCGCTGCCCGGTGCTCACCACCTCCCGGAAGGCGGCATCCAACTGATCGAGCTGCGAAAGATAGTCCGTCAGCCGGGTCTGATAGCCCTCCTGATGGGCGGGGTCGGCCTGACACAGGGCGTCACAGATGGCCTGACACAGCGCCTTCGCCAGCACCGGCGATGTCCACACATGCTCGTCATACTCAATGTCGTCACCATCGTGTTCGTCGCTGTCATGGTCATGGTGGTCATGGTCGTCATGGCCGCCCTCCATGCCCTCGCTCCACTCCTCCGCCAGCGCCGATACCTGCGGCATCAGCGGCAGTGTGACGGAGATATTCTCGCCGGCGGCGGAAAGGATATCCTCCACCCAGCTTTCGCTCTCGCCGCCGTTATAGAGAAACACGTCTGCCCGGGACAGGGTAATCACATCCAGCGGCGTCGGCTCAAAGCTGTGGGTCTCCTTCCCGGCGGCTACCAGCAGCGACACGTCCACATCATCGCCGCCGATCTGCCGGGCAAAATCATAATAGGGAAACACCGAGCACACCACCTGTAATTTCCCGTCCTGCGCCGGCCGGCGTGATGCGCAGCCGGCAAGGGAAAGCGCCAGCATCAGCGCCAGCGCAAATGCCGCCGCCCGCCTCATTGCGCCGCCTCCCGGCTGCATGCCTCGCACAGGCCGTAAAACAGCGTGCGGCGCGGATCGATGCGAAAATGGTGCTCCTGCTCCAGATGGCGGTACAGCTCTCCCAGATGGGAGCAGTCCAGATGCCGGATGGCGCCGCATTTTTCGCACTTGAGCAAAAAGCAGTTCCCATCGTGGCGGGCGGTGCAGTATTGATAATAGGCGCCCTGATCCGTGACCACCTTGTGTACCCGGCCCTGCTGCGCCAGCCGCTCCAGCTGCCGGTATACAGTGGTCAGGCCGACGGCCTGCCCCTGGGCGTGCAGCTGCTCGGTCAGCTCCGCGGCGGTGGCACATCCCTCGGGACAGTGGGCAATACAGGCCAGCACCGCCTGCTGCTGGCGTGTCATATAGGTAACGGACATAAACCCGGCCTCCCAATTTGAAAATGAAAACCAATTTCAGATTATAGTGCTTTGCGCCGTTTTGTCAACCCCCTCTTTAATGTGTCGCAGCCACGGACTATGCCGCAGCATAGTATCGAGAGTAAATAATTTCTCGCAAAGAAATGCTGCCGACAGCATAGCACGCGCAAAGCCAGTTAAATGCCAAGTTTTCCGCCGTTACGATGCGGCCGGAAAGTAGTTTCTTTAAAAGAGAATTATGTATAATATATGAACAAATGTAGAAAACAAGGCCGCTTTTTGTGGGCAATTCCTGCAAAAAGGGCGCAAAAAGCAGAAAAATGCGAAAAATCCGGTGTTCACACCATGTAAAAATCACAGAAACCGGCGCTAAAATTTTATCAATATTGCTAATTGCGGTTAGAAAATGAATCCTGTATACTTTTTCCATGATCCTAAGTGGAAAAATTTCCTCTTCGGATGCATTCCGGCAACGCGGCGGCGTTTGGGCTGCGTTTCTTGCCAATAAACAAGAACGCGCGATTTATTTAGTAAGGAGAGAAAACAATGGAAGAGAGAAAGGGTTTTGGAACCAATTTTGGGTTCCTGATGGCATCTGTCGGATCGGCAGTGGGCCTCGGCAACATCTGGGGCTTCCCCGACAAGATGGGCGCCAACGGCGGTTTTACATTCCTGATCATCTATCTGGTGCTGGCTGTTCTGTGCGGCTTCATCGTTATGGTGGGTGAGTTGGCGCTGGGCCGCAAGACCGGTCAGGGCGTGGTGACGGCGTATAAGGTTCTGAGCAAAAAGTTCCGCTGGGTCGGCTGGCTGGGAATTTTGTCTCCGTTCTTTATCCTGTTCTTCTACTGTGCGCTGGGCGGCTACTGCCTGAAGTACACGGTGCTCAACGTGGGTAATCTGTTCAACGCCAGCTTCGGCTCCAACGGTCTTTCCGGCAGTGAGGTGTTCGACGCCTTTATGGCGAACCCCACCGAAGCTGTGATTTACGGTCTGATCTTCGTGGCGTTGACCATGATCATCGTCATGGGCGGTATCGGCGGCGGCATCGAAAAGGTCTGCTCTGTGGGTATGCCCTGCCTGTTTGTGGCGCTGCTGATCTGCATCATCCGCGCCTGCACGCTGGAGAATGCTGTGGACGGCCTGAAGTACATGTTCGTTCCCGGCTGGGCGCTGGCCAACGGCGTCATTGACAAAGCACCCAATTTCTTTGAAGTCCTTTCCGCGGCCGGCGGCCAGATGTTCTTCTCCCTGTCGCTGGGCATGGGCATCATGATCACCTACGGCTCCTATCTGGATAAGAAGGAAAATCTGGAGAAGAACGCGATCCTCATCATTGTGATGGATACGCTGGTGGCCCTGATGGCCGGTCTGTGCGTGATCCCCGGCCGCTTCGCGCTGGATCCCACCGGTAGGCTGGGCGGCCCCAGCCTGCTGTTCGTGACTATGCAGAACGTGTTCCACAACATGGGCGTTGTGGGCCCCATCTTCGGCATTCTGTTCTATCTTTTGGTGGTGTTTGCCGCGATTTCCTCCTCTATCTCGCTGCTGGAGGCCGTGGTGGCCCACTTTGTGGATAAGGCCCGCGAGTCCGGCAAGGGCGACAAGCGCAAGAAGTATACCCTGATCGCTGCCGTGGCTGTGGGCGTGGGCTGCGTCCTGATCTGCGCCGACTCGCTGGGCGGCGCCAGCTTCACACCGTGGAAGCTGCTGGGGCTGGAGACCTACTCCGGATGGAACGACTGCTGGCTGGACTTCTTCGACATGCTCTCTGAGGGACTTATGATGCCGCTGAGCGCACTGATGATGTCGCTGATGATCGGCTGGGAGCTGGGGCCGGAGGTGGTCAAGAACGAGTGCGAAGCAACGCCGAAGCATACGATGACCTCCTACGGTTTCTTCAAGATCTGCATCCGCTTCATTACCCCGCTGTGCATGCTGCTGGTGCTCTATGGACAGGTCTGCACCTTCT
>CAKTGD010000008.1 GCA_934561335.1 uncultured Oscillospiraceae bacterium | reverse complement strand
TTTTTAGGTAATCGTTCTCCGCACGCAGTCGCTGCACTTCGGCCAGCAGATCTTCTTCCACCTCTTTTGGCAGCTTCTTTGACCGGCCAGTGCTGCTGTGGCCCCGTCGCTCAACCGACAAGCCTTCCGGCCCTTCTTCCAGATAAATGCGTTCCCAACGCTCTATAATTTTATGGTCGTTAATTCCGAATTCCTGCATCGTTGCATAGATACTCAGATGTTCTTTTTCCATGGTTTCTACAACCATTCTCTTGAATTCCGGCGTATATCGTTTGTTTGGTACTCCTTTTGGCATAGCAAAACACCCCACTTGTTAGATAGTATATCATACTGTCTAACAAATGGGGTGCTGTTCAGGGAGCAGCTCTGTCGGGATTTTCATATTCTCCTGCCGTGTGACCATTTCCCGGATCACGGCTTCGTTATCAAAGGCCTCCTGACAGCACGGTTCACTGCACCGGAACAAGCCGTAATCGCCCTGCGTGTAGAACAGCCGCTCTTTATCAAAGCCAGCCTTCTGAAAGCAGTGGTCTACATTGGTTGTGATAACGAAATAATCCTTGTCCTGTACCAGCTTTAAGATGGCATCATAGACCGGTTCGGGGGCATCCATATAGCGGTTGATGTAGATATACCGGCTCCAATACGCCCAATGCTCCTTTGACTGCTCCAAAATGGTGTACTCGATGGAGCCAAGCTGCCCGTTCTCGTTGCGGACACGCGCACGGATCAGATAGCCGTGCGCCTCCAGCTCCCGGATCCCGCCGCCGATGCTGTCGATGCCGTCCTTGCAGATGCAGGCAAGCCCCTGTCCTGCCTCCCGGACGCTTCCCATAGGAAAACACCCGCGCCACCTTTTAAGCGGCGCTCTGAGAGAAAAAACAGAGGCTTTCGCACCCTAATTGATACATTTTTCGAGTAGGTACAGGTGCGGATATGAAAAAACGCCATAGGGCGTCTGCCCGTGCCTGTCAGTATGAATTTTTTGACTTCGTTCCGCGTTCCCTTCCATTGAAAACATTGATTTTACTGCCCTTCTCAGGTTTTCTTATTAGGAGGCGGCACACAGGGCAGCGCTTTTTTATTCGAATGCAACGGGTGTATGGTCACAGATTTCTGCAATTTTTTCCTGCAAACGCTTCAGATCCTCAAAGGTCTCCGGCCTTTTACGGGGATCGCGCAGCAGCGCCGCAGGGTGATACAGCGCCATCATCAGCGTACCGTTCCGATCGAAGAACTGGCCGTGCTCACGGCTGATCTTGAAATCTGGTTTGATTAGCTCCATGGCGCTGATCCGGCCCAGACACACGATGATCTTGGGCTTCATCAGCCGCACCTGTGAGCGCAGGTACCCGCGGCAGGCGTCCTTCTCCTCTCCCAGCGGATCCCGATTCTCAGGCGGGCGGCACTTGACGGAATTGGTGATATAGATGTTTTTCCGGCTCAGACCGATCATGGCCAGCATATCGTCCAGCAGTTTTCCGGCCCGCCCCACGAAGGGTTCGCCCTGCAGATCCTCGTTGGCTCCCGGCGCCTCGCCGATCAGCAGCACCTCTGCCTGAGGATCCCCCACGCCAAAGACCACCTGCGTGCAGGTACGGCGCAGTCCGCAGGCCTGACAGTTCAAGCAGGTTTCTCTCAGCTCTTCCCATGCGCCCATTATAGCTTCCCCTCCATCCAATTCCAGATATCCTGATACACCGTGTCCTGCCACGCCCGCTCGTTGAGCAGCTCATGCCGCGCTCCAGGATACAGCTTCAGCGTGCAGTCCTTCACGCCGGCGTGCCGGAACGCCTGATACGTTCTGCGTACCCCTTCGCCCATGGCGCCCACAGGGTCATCCTGCCCCGAGATCAGCAGCACCGGCGTCTTTTTATCCATCTTATCAAGATTGTCACGGCGCTGGTTAAAGCGGATGCCGCGGAGCATCTCATAGAAAAGCCCAACCGTGGCGTCATGCCCGCACATGGGGTCGGCTATATACGCATCCACGTTTTCCGCATCGGCCGACAGCCAGTCGAAGGCGGTGCGGTTGGGCTTGAACGCCTTGTTGTACGCGCCGAAGGCCAGCTCCGTCACCACATCGCTGACCGCCGCCGGGTCTCTCCGCCTCAGCACGCCCGCCAGAGCCAGACCACCGCGCAGCACCGCGCCGCTCTGCCAGCCGGTACCCATCAGAATGGCTGCCCGCACCGTACCCGGATAGCGGATCAGGTAGGTGCGGCTCAGAAACGAGCCCATGGAATGTCCCATCAGCAGCAGCGGCAGCTGGGGATAGCGCTCCTTGAGCCGGGTATGCAGCACATAGATGTCGTCCACCGGCGTATCCCATGTGTTGCCGCGGCCGAAATAGACCGGCGTGCCGCCCTCGGGCAGGGACTTACCGTGGCCCAGATGGTCATGACCCACCACGATTACGCCGTGCCCGTTCAAAAACCGGGCAAAGCCGTCATATCGATCAATGTGCTCTGCCACACCGTGGACGATTTGCAGCACCGCAACAGGCGTTACATCCTCCGGCTCCCACGAAATGCCGTGCAGCCGCGTTTTCCCGTCGCTGGAAAGAAAGGTAAAATCCGTCTTTTTTGTCATGGCAATTGTTCCCCTCCTGTGCTATACTTGACTTATATTTTAGCATAGCAGACCGCTCTTGAAAAGGGGGATTTCGTATGGCTTCCTACATTCTGGCGCTGGATCAGGGTACCACCAGCTCGCGGGCCATTGTCTTTGACCGGCAGGGCAATATTGCAGGGCGCGGCCAATATCCGTTTACCCAGCATTATCCGCATGCCGGCTGGGTCGAGCATGATCCCATGGAGATCTGGCGCACACAGGCGCTCTCCGCCGCCGATGCCATCGCCGCTCTGCCCGCAGGCGCTATTGCCGGTATCGGCGTTACCAACCAGCGGGAAACCACCATTGTGTGGGATAAGGCCACCGGCGTGCCGGTATACAACGCCATCGTGTGGCAGTGCCGCCGCACGGCGGAGCTGTGCGAGGAGATGAAGCGCCGCGGTCTCAGCGAGCGGATCCAGTCTGCCACCGGGCTTTTGATCGATGCCTATTTTTCCGCCACCAAGATCCGCTGGATCCTGGACAATGTGCCCGGCGCACGGCAGCGCGCCGAGCAGGGGCAGCTTTTGTTCGGTACGGTGGAAACGTGGCTTATCTGGCAGCTGACCGGCCAGCATGTTACCGACTATTCCAACGCCAGCCGAACTATGCTGTTTGATATCCATACGCTCAGCTGGGATGCGGAGCTGTGCGGCATGCTGGGGATTCCCATGTGCATGCTGCCGCGCTGTGCAGGAAACTCGCAGGTATACGGCGTGGTAAAGCCCGGTATTCCCGGCTTGGAGGCGCTTGCCGGCGTTCCGGTATGCGGCGCGGCAGGCGATCAGCAGGCGGCGCTGTTCGGACAGACCTGTTTCCACGCGGGCGACGCCAAGAACACCTACGGAACCGGCTGCTTCACCCTGATGAACGTGGGTGAAAAGCCTGTCCGCAGCCGGGCGGGGCTGGTAAGCTCCGTGGCGTGGAGCGTCAACGACACCGTTACCTATGCGCTGGAGGGTAGCGTTTTTAACGGCGGCAGTACCATCCAGTGGCTGCGGGACGAGCTGCACCTCATCGACACCGCGCCGGAGTGTGACCGTCTGGCCGAATCGGTGGACAGCAGCGGCGGCGTTATTGTGGTGCCCGCCTTCACCGGCTTGGGCGCACCCTACTGGGATATGTATGCCCGCGGCGCCATATTGGGCATCACCCGGGGCACAGGCCGCGCCCACATCGCCCGTGCCGTGCTGGAAGCCATCGCCTTTCAGGTTACTGACTTGATGCTGGCCATGCGGCAGGATGCCGGCTGTGATATCACCTGCCTTCGGGCAGACGGCGGCGCCAGCGTCAGCGATATCCTGCTGCAGATGCAGGCCGATCTTCTCCGTATCCCGGTGGATCGTCCCGCCATGGTGGAAACCACCGCCTTTGGCGCGGCGGCGCTGGCCGGACTGAGCTGCGGCATGTGGAGCAGCTTTGATGAGCTGTCCGCCCTGCGCCGCAGCGACCGGATCTTCACGCCCCAGCGGGTACAGGCTGAGTGTGACGATGCCTACCGCATGTGGAAGCGGGCCGTTCAGCGGGCGGGAGACTGGATAGAACACTGAGTACAGGGGACAAAAGCCTTATCCTGTACCCGGCGAAATCCACATAGCTTTTCCATACGGCATTTCATTAACAATTGATGAATTTCCCCCCAAAGCACTTGCAAAATCCCATAGCTCTCGTTATAATCAGCCATGATAGCGCAATTCCATTGACTTGAAAGGAGAACTACTTATGTCATTTTTTGAAAACTTTACCGAAAAAGCCAAGCTGTATGCCAATATCGCCGCAGAAAAAGCCAAAGACGTAGCCGAGGTCGCTGCCGACAAGGCCAAGGATGTAAAAGAGATTGCACAGCTGACGCTGGCCATCAGATCTGAGCAGCGGGAGCTGGATAAGAATTTCCGCGCCATCGGCCAGTGGTTTGCCTCTGAGTATCAGGGCGAGACGCCTGATGCCATCAAGGATGTAATGGCTGCCATTGACGCCAGCCGCACCAAGATTGCCGAGATGGAGGCCACTCTGGCCGAGAAGTCTCCCGCTAACGAGGCATGTTCCGACGATGAAATGCCCCAGATGCATGTCTGTCCTGTCTGCGGCACCGCTACCAACTCCCGCTTCTGCCCCGAGTGCGGCGCTGAGGTGGTTCCTGCCGAGGCAGCACCTGCCGCCGAGGAGCCTGCCCAGAGCGAAGATTTCGTCGAGCCGCAGGAGTAATACCGCACCATAAAAAAGCCCGGCTGTTCATTGAACAGCCGGGCCTTTTCATGCTCAATAGCCGAGAGCGCGGTCTACCAGATGCAGCAGCGGACGACCTGCGGCAAAATTGTCCAGATCCTCGCAGAACATCTCTACGTCCTTATCGCAGGTATAGCCCAGCGACATGTTTCCCGCCACATGGGGGGTGATCAGCAGATTCTTTGTATCCCACAGGAAGTGATCCTTGGGCAGCGGCTCCGGCACAAACACATCCAGTGCCGCCCCGGCAATGCGTTCTTCGTTCAGCGCAGCGGCCAGCGCCTCCTGATCCACGGCGCTGCCCCGGCCTACATTCACCACCACCGCGTGAGAGGGCAGCAGCGCGATCCGCTCTGCATTCAGCACGCCTGCCGTCTGGGAGGTGGCAGGCAGGGCCATCACCAGAATATCCGTCTGCGGCAGCACAGTGTTGAGCTGCTCCATGGTCACCACATGGTCAAAAGCGGGATCGGCAGGCTTGGCGCTGCGGCGCACGCCGCACACGCTTTTTGCCCCAAGCCCCTTGGCGCGGCGGGCAAAGGTGGTGCCGATATCGCCTGTGCCCAGCACGGTGATGCGGGAGCCGAAGATGGAGCGCATCGTCATGATGGGCGCCCATTCCCGGCGCTGTACATATGCCTCGATGGGCAGCATCTGGCGCAGCAGCATCATGGTTACCATCACAATATGCTCGGCAATCGTCACACCGTAGGCACCGGCAGAATTGCTTAGCAGCACGCCGGCATGGGGATACAGCGCCTCATCCAGATACCGGTCCACACCGGCAAAGCTGGCGCAAAACCACTTCAGCTGTTTCATATCCTTCAGCGCTGCCCGATCTGGCATACCGTAAACGATCTCATACTCCGCCGCCCGCTCTCGGGGCAGCACGCCGTCGGGATAGAAGTCCACCGCATAGCCGTGCTTTCCGGCTGCCGCGCTGATCTGCTGCAAATGGCGCTCCTCGAAAAACTTGTCCACCACTGCAATCTTTTTCATACTCAACACTCCTTTATTATCTGTTCCGCGCAGCGCATTCCATCCGCGGCAGCCGAGAGGATCCCACCGGCATAGCCGGCCCCCTCGCCGCAGGGATACAGCCCGCGTATGTTGCATTGACAGGTCTCATCCCGCCCGATACGCACCGGCGAGGAGGAGCGGCTCTCCACTGCTGTGAGCAGTGCATCCGGCGCGGCATAACCCCGGATCTTCCGCTCCAGCAGCGGCAGCGCCTTGGCAATGCTGTCGGCCACGAAAGGCGGCAGGCAGCCTCGCAGGTCGGCATAGGTCACGCCGGGTCGGTAGCTGGGCTGTACCCGCCCCGCCGACACCGTGGGACGGCCCGCCAAAAAGTCCTCTACCCGCTGGCACGGGGCACGGTATCCCCCGCCGCCCAGCGCGTAAGCCGCTTCCTCTATCCGCCGCTGAAAGCGAATGCCGGCCAGCGGATCGTCTTCACCGCCGTAGTCCTCCGGCGTCACGTTGATCAGCAGCGCGCCATTGATATTCTCCTTATCACGGGCATATTCGCTCATGCCGTTGGTGACCACCCGCCCTGCCTCTGAGGCGGCGGCCACCACTTGGCCGCCGGGACACACACAGAAAGAAAACGCGCTGCGGCCGTTATCCAAATGGCAGGATAGCTTGTAGGTGGACGGCGGCAGGCACGGGTGTCCGGCATAGGTTTTATACTGTGCAGCATCCATATCCGCCTGCCGGTGCTCAATGCGCACGCCCACGGCAAAGGGCTTTGCCGTCATGGCCACGCCGGCGGTGTAAAGCATCTCCACCGTATCCCGGGCGCTGTGTCCCAGCGCCAGCAGCGCCTGACGGCACGGCAGCGTATAGACGCCATCGGGCCCTTCTGCCTCCAACGCTGTCAAGTGCCCTTCGCTTACACGAATGCCTGTCAGCTTATGGCCGAAGCGGATATCCGCCCCCAGCGAGAGCAGCTCCCTGCGCATATTTTTCAGGGCAACATGGAGCATATCTGTGCCCACATGGGGCTTGGCCTCCCACAGAATATCCTGGGGCGCGCCGCACGCGGTCAGCTGTTCCATAATGAACCGATGGCGCACATCCTTGGTACCGGTGTTCAGTTTTCCATCGGAAAATGCGCCTGCACCGCCCTCACCAAACTGGACATTGGACTGCGTGTCCAGCAGGCCGCTTTGCCAAAAGCGCTGTACATCCCGGCTGCGGCGCTCCACGCATTGGCCTCGCTCCAGCACAATGGGCCGCATGCCGCACTTTGCCAGAACCAGCGCCGCGAATAGGCCCGCAGGCCCCATCCCCACCACCACCGGCGGCAGATCGGGTATGTTCACCGCGGCGGGCAGCATATACTGCTCGGGCACATAGCGGGATATATGCCGGTCGCGGCAGCGCTTTAAAAGGCGGTCTTCATCCTTTGCCTCCACCGCTGCCGTATATACAAACCACAGCCCGGAACGCGCATCAATGGCGCGGCGCAGGATCTGCACACGGAGGATATCGCTTTCCCGGCAGCGCAGCATGGCCGCGGCTTTTGTCTTTAATTGTTCCGCGTCCGCCTCAGGCGAAAGCTTCAGCCCCTCCAGCCGCAGCATAACGCCGCCCCCTTTCTTTCACAAAAAGTTCAAATTTTCCGATTCAAACTTAAAGGTTGAATTAAGAAAACCGTATATGATAATAATCAAGATGAATGATACCACATTCCCGCATGAAAATAAAGGAGGAATCCATATGTATAACGATGAATTTGACCACTTCAGCAATAACCAATATCATTATGGCCGCGGCAGCGATTTGCCTGCCGATGATTACCGTCCCGCAGGCAGCCCGCCGGTACAGCCGCAGCAGCCGAAAAAACCGGGCTTCTTTAAGAGCGCCGCTGCCAAGGTGGTGGCAGTGGTGCTGGCCTGTGCTCTGATCGGCACCGGCTGCGGCTTTGGCGGCGCGGCGCTGTACCGCAGCGTCAACCGCCAGTCCGTCACACTCCGTCAAAGTGACCGCGAGCCGGTTACCGTTTCGGTGAAGAAGGTAGACGGCCAGACCAAAATGGAGCCTGCCGAGGTATATGCCGCCACGGTGAACTCTGTGGTTTCTATCAACACCACCTCCACCAGCGGCACCAACATTTTCGGCCAGACCGTGGAAACCGCCAGCGCAGGCAGCGGCTTTATCATCAGTCAGGATGGCTATATCGTCACCAATTACCATGTGATCAAGGGCGCCTCCTCCGTCAAGGTCACGCTCTACAGCGGCGACACCTATGATGCTACTGTCATCGGCGGCGACAGCGATTATGATGTGGCTGTTATCAAGATCGAGGCCACCGGCCTGAGCCCCGTAACGCTGGGCAACAGTGCCGATGTGAACGTGGGCGACACGGTTCTGGCCATCGGAAACCCCTTGGGTGAGCTGACCTTCTCCATGAGTCAGGGCATCGTCTCCTGCTGTGACCGGGCCATCAACGTAGACGGCACCCCCTTCAATATGATTCAGGTGGACGCCTCCATTAACCCCGGCAACTCCGGCGGCCCGCTGGTCAACCTGTACGGCGAGGTGGTGGGCATTGTCTCCGCCAAATACTCCAGCTATTCCGATACCAGCGTTGAGGGTCTGGGCTTTGCCATTCCCATCAGCGATGTACAGGCGATCATTACCGATATTCTGGAAAACGGTCAGGTGACCGGCAAAGCCTATCTGGCCATCAAGGCCGGCACCATGACAGAGCAGATGGCCGCACAGTATAATATCGATATCAGCAAGGGCGTCTTTGTCTACTCCACCGAAAAAGGCGGCGCCGGAGAGGCGGCGGGCCTGCGGCTGGGCGACGTGATCACCAAGCTGAACGATACCACCATTACCTCTATGAACGACCTGTCCGCCGCAAAGAAAAGCTATAAGGCCGGTGATACCGTTACCCTGACCGTATACCGCGACGGTGAATATATCACACTGGATCTGACCTTTGACGAGCAACCCCAGACAACCGGCGAGGATACCACTCAGGATACTCAGCAGAGCGGCCAGCAGGGCGGCCAGGACTATTCCGATATGTTCCGCGATTTCTACAACTACTATTTCGGTCAGAATAACCGCTGAGACAAAGCTTCCGACAACAGAGGGCAATAAAAATGCCCTCTGTTGCTTTGCGCCGCCCAAGGCCTGTAGATGCGGCCGCAAAAAGACTTGCACTGAACGTGGGAGTGTGATACGATATTAGGATACCAGGAAATACTGAACAGAAAAAGGATTATGAAAAACGATGAATATTAAGATTTCCGCAGACAGCACCTGCGATCTGTCCCCGGAACTGGTGGCACGCTATGGAATCGACATCGCGCCGCTGTATATCATCCGGGACGGTCAATCACTGGTGGACGGCGTGGATATCACGCCGGATGAGATTTACGATCATGTTTCTCAGGGCGGCGGCATGTGCTCCACGGCCGCGGTATCGATATACGATTACGCGATGTTTTTCCGCAAGGAGCTGGAGAACTGTGACGCGGTGGTGCATTTCCATATCTCCGGTGAAATGTCCGCCTGCTACCAGAATGCCTGCATGGTGGCCGAGGAGATGGGCAATGTCTACCCGGTGGATGCCCGGAGCCTATCCACCGGTATCGGACTGCTGGTGCTGGAGGCGGCGGAGCTGGCCCGCGAAGGCGTATTGACGGCGCAGGAGATTCAACAGCGGATGGAGCAGCGCCGTGAAAAACTGAATGTCAGCTTCCTCTTGGAGCGGCTGGACTATCTGCGTAAGGGCGGGCGCTGCTCCAGTGTGGCGGCGCTGGGCGCCAATGTGCTGTCTCTGCGGCCCTGTATCCAGGTGAAGGACGGCAAGATGGGCGTGGGCAAGAAGTACCGGGGCGCCTATCAGAAGTGCCTGCTGCAATATGTAAAGGAGCGGCTGGAGGGCCGGGAGGATATCGACACCCGCCGCATCTTTATCACCGAATCCGGCGGCTTCACGGCGGAGGAGCTTGCTCAGGTGGAGGAGGCCGTGCGCAGCTATCAGCCCTTTGAAGAGGTGCTGCACACCCGGGCAGGCTGCACGGTATCCAGCCACTGCGGTCCCCGCACGCTGGGCATCCTGTATTTCACCAAATAAAAAAGCGTCTATCACAAAAAGAGACACCCACAGCAGAGGGTGTCTCTTTTCGTTTTCGGGGGCGTTTTATGCTTCTGCCTGTTCAAGTGCCGCGCTGATGCGCCGATACCATCGGGTATGGCGAATGTTTCCCGCCCACGGCGTAAGGTCCAGATGGGAGAGAAATGCGCGTGTCTGCTGCCTGATTTGAGGCGCCAGCGGTGTTTGAACGCCCTGCTCCAGCCAGCTGGCCAGATCCAGCAGCTCGCCGTTCAGCAGACTGCGGCGCATCCGGGGAGGCAGGTCGCCGCAGAGCCCGCAGACCAGCTCATAGGAGCGAAACTGGCACTCAAAATGGCGAATGCGCCCGCCCACCAGCGAACTGCTCATATGGGTGCGGTAATACAGCAGATCGGTTTTTGAAAAGCGAATGCGCTCAGCGTGCAGTACGCAGTCCCAGAAAAAGGAACGGTCATTGACGCAGACGAGATCGTTGAAGCGGATATTATGCTCCATTAGCAGACTGCGGCGCACGATGCCGCCCCACGGAGCTACGTTGACCTTGGGAAACCACGGCCAGGCCCGCCGATAGGTGAGATTGCGGTCAAAGAGAAAAGGCGGCAGCCGCAGGAGACTATTATGAGCGGAGCGGCTGTCCTGTCCATTTTGCTGGTTGTGGTCAATGCAGCGGCAGCGGAGCATGTCAGCGCCCGCCGCCTGATGGTACAGCTGCGCCAGCGCGCCCGGCAAGAGCCAGTCATCTGCGTCCATAAAAAACAGATATTCTCCTTTTGCCCGCGCCAGACCCCGGTTGCGGGCCGCTCCCGCGCCGGCGTTTGCCTGACGCAGCAGGCACAGACGGCTGTCACGGGCGGCATAATCCTCAACAATGGCGGCGCTGCCGTCAGACGAGCCATCATCCACGCAGAGCACCTCCAGCGCCAGCGGCTGAGCCAACACACTGTCCAAACAGGAATGCAGGTATTTTTCTGCGTTATAGATCGGGATGACCACCGACAGATGTGGCATATCTGTGTTGGCGATAAGTCCTCACTCCTCGCTTGATTTGTTTCAGAGCCAGTAACAGCCACGCTGAACAGCGGATCCCCACCGTGCGGACAAACAGGGCTGCGGCACGGTAGGGCCCGCTCGCATATGGCAGCAGGGTGCGGGCTTCCCGCAGTGCAGCAAGAGTCTGCCGGCGCTCAGGCGCTCGCGCCTCAGCATAGAGAGACAGGTTCAGTATGTATTCACGGCTGAGCATCGTCAGCAGCGGTTTTGCCAGAGGGCTGCCGCTTTCTGCCAGCGTGGCCTGCCCACGGCGCAGCATGGCGGCCAGCTGCTGGGTTCGCGCAGCACTGTAGCGGCGGGTCAGCGTGTTGCCATAGCTGATGCGGTAAGCGTAGTAGGGATTGTGGTAAAAGGCGATGCGATCTGTCCCCACCAAAGCGCGGATCACCATCTCCATATCCTCGCCGCAGTGATAGCCCTCTACAAACCACAGCTTATGGGAGAGAAGATACCCACGGCGGAAAAGGTAACGCCACACATTCCAGACGCAGTCGCCAGAGGAGACAAAGGCGCGTGCCTGCGCCTCACCAAACAGTGGGGCAGGTGTATCCGGGATCTGAAAGACCCTGTCCAGCACCGCCCCGTTATCTGCTACGCGGCAAAAATCTGAGGCCCAGATATCGGCATCATAGCGCCGTAAAAGAGATACGGTTCTGGAAAAAGCATCCATATCGACGCTGTCATCACTGTCATGAAAGGCCACATAGTCGCCTGTGGCCGCCTGCAGGCCCCGGTTCCGCGCAGCGGAGGGGCCTGCGTTTTCCTGATAGAAATAGCGGATCCATGGGTAACGCGCCGCATAACTCCGGCAGATTTGGGCACTGTCGTCGCTGGAGCCGTCATCTACAAGGAGCAGCTCGATCTCCGGCAGCTGGGCGGACACAAGACGCTCCAGATAGGAGGGCAGATATTGTGCCGCATTATAGACCGGGATAATAATGGATAGAAGAATATTGATACCAAGCCCCCCTTTATCAGGTGTCAACAGGTATACAGTGGGGTTTTACGCAGGATCTCCCGCAGCATGCGGGGCAGCCATGTGTTGACGCGGCCAATCCGATAGGTGAAGGAGCTGTGAATTGCACCGTGCGCACAGAGCCAGCATCTAGACCAGACACCGCAGCGAGCCATAGACATTATGAAAGCCAGGCGGTATTGTAAACCGGAATTACCACCGAGACTTTGGGCACATCACACATGAGGAGACTCCTTTCGACAACCGGATCACAGCTTTATTTTGCCGTCCAGAAATGCTTCATAGCGGTCGCAAATTTCGGGAACATCGGCGCCAAAATCAATCTGGCGGCCCTTGTGGAGCCACAGAACCTTAGTGCACATCTGCCGCACCTGCTCCAGCGTGTGGGAGACCAGAATCGTGGTGGCACCGCCGTGGATAATCTCTTGCATCTTGGCCTCACTCTTCTTGCGGAATGCACCGTCACCCACGCTGAGCACCTCGTCCAGAATCAGAATATCCGGCTGTACCAGACTGGCGATGGCAAAGGCCAGACGGGATTTCATGCCGGAGGACAACTGCTTAAAGGGCCTGTCCTCAAAATCTTTCAGCTCGGCAAAGCGGATGATCTCCTCATAGGTCTCGTCCATGAACCGGCGGGTATAGCCCAGCATAGCGCCGCGCAGATAGGCATTTTCCTTCACCGTCAAATCGCTGTCGAAACCGCTGGCCAGCTCCAGCAGGGCGGCAATACTGCCCTGACGGCGAACGCAGCCCTCTGTCGGCTCCATAATGCCGGAAACGGCCTTCAGCAGCGTGGATTTTCCCGCGCCATTGGTGCCGATGATCCCCAGCATATCGCCCTTCTCCAGCGTAAAGCTTATGTCCCGGTCAGCCCAGAATTCCTGCACGCGATAGTCCCGTTTCAGGCGGCGAACCACATACTCTTTTAATCCGATGTCCTTGAAATCGCCGGTAATATAGCGAATGGAGACATGATTTACTTCCAGAATGCTCATTTCATATCTCCTTACACATAGTAGAGGAACCGGGTGTTGTATTTCTTATACATCAAACAGCCCAGCGCCAGCACTGCCGCCGCGTCCGCCAGCATCAGCAGATGGAACCAGACAGAGGGGATGGCCGCATCGATTACAATCTTGCGGAAATAGCGGATAAACAGATAGACCGGATTGACCAGAAACAGACACTGCACCGTATAGCTGTAGCGGTCGATGGTATAGAAGATCGCGGACATATACATCAGCAGCTGGGAGAAGATCCCCCACAGATACTGGATATCCCGAAAGAACACAAACAGCGCCGAGAGAATCAGCCCCACGCCCAGATTGAACAGCACCAGACAGAAAACGGGGTAGAGCAGCAGAATGAAGCGCCATGTGAAGGTAATGCCGTCCAGCACGCAAAAGATAAAAAAGACGCACAGTGTCAGGCCAAAGTTGATCAGTGTCTGCACATTCTTGGAGAATAAAAACAGATACTTGGGCACATTGACCTTGGTAAAGATGGCGGCATTGCCCATCAAGGAGGTCATGCCCTGGGTGGACGACTCGTTAAAATAGGAAAAAATCAGGTTGCCGCAGAAAAGGTAGGTGGTATAGTGCTCCATATTGCGGCCGAAAAACTGGGTAAACACCAGACGCATTACCAACAGCATCATCAGCGGCGAGAGGATGCTCCACGCCATGCCCAAGACGGTACGCTTGTATTTTTTCTTGAAGTCGCGCTTTACCAGCTCCTCAAAGAGAAAGCGGTATTGTGATAGTTTTTGCAGCATAATCAGTACTTATAATTTGGCCCTTTTACAGAAGTTATATGGGGACGAACTTTACGTTTTAATTGGAAGATGACTTCCGCTATAAGAAGAGATGTTATCAGGATAATAGTCGATCGGCCATGTATATAGAAAGCACTTCCTCGTAAATCAAGGCCGCTGAAAAGCAGATCCATACACCGACCAACAGCAATGTGTAAAATGTAAACGAAGAGTGACAAATCTCTTCCCACGTGTATGAAAAATCTCCCTTTCCCGGCTGGATATTTTATAACATTGACAAAGAGTGTGAACAGCATTAGATAAGTGCCCACAAAGAATTGCGCTTCTTGAAAAGAAAAGCGTTCCCAAATTGCAATTCCCCCGCCGAGAAACCACAGTGCAACAGAACTAAATCGATTGATGCGCAGTCTTGAAAATTTTTCCTGATATCTGTTGAGAAGGATACCGAGGAAAAAGAAAGGAAGCGCACGGAAGATAAAAAGATTATATAGATAAATCTGTTGATCGGTTCCGGGTATGGTGAGGGAGCGCTGTATGCCAAGTAGGTCACCGAACTCTTGCAGACAGCTATACATAATGATAAGAAGCGGTGCTGATAGAGAGATTATAAGACAGCTTTTTCCGGGGAAAAGGAATAGAAGAAGAAAGTAACAATATAGTAATGCCAGCAAAAACCACAAGTGAGAATACACAAATGGATCATTCGTAATAAAGAATTTTACGATACGGGGAGCTGTAAGCTTTTCCGCCGTAAACGCCGCCATTGCCCAGTTTTTATCAGAAATGCGATTGATAATGATGGTAAAAAATGCGTAAAATATGCCAGAATAGACACATATCTTCAAAATATGACGAATCTTTCGAACAACTTTTGCTTCATCTATCTTTCCGTCATTGAGGAAGAAGAAGCCGGATGTAATAAAGAACACAGGCACACCAAAGCGACAGAACGATTTAACCGCCAAGCCCAGATTGCCAGTAAAGTTATAGTGAATAAATACAACGGCAATACATGCAAGACCTTTTGCTAAGTCAAAGCTGTCCCAACGTTTTCTCATAAGGCTTCTCCCATTTAATCCCGGGAAAACAGGTCGCGGGTATAGACCTTCTCGGCCACGTCGGCCAGCTCCGGGGCATTGCGGTTGGCTACGATTACATCCGCCGCCTGCTTGAACGCGGACAGCTGGTCAATACGGCGGCAGCCGTCGAAGCTGTCCTCCCGCAGGGTAGGCTCATAGATCACGATCTCCACACCGGCGGCCTTCAGGTATTTAATCACGTCCTGAATGGCGCTGGCACGGAAGTTGTCACTGTTGGATTTCATGGTCAGGCGGTATACGCCCACCGTTTTGGGGTGCCGCTCCAGAATCTGATGGGCCACAAAGCGCTTGCGCGTGGCGTTGGACTTGACCACCGCCTCAATCATATTCTGGGGTACATCGTGATAGTTGGCCAGCAGCTGCTTGGTATCCTTGGGCAGGCAGTAGCCGCCGTAGCCAAAGGAGGGGTTGTTATAGTGGCTGCCGATGCGGGGATCCAGACACACGCCGCGGATAATGGCCTCGGTGTCCAGACCCTTGCTCTGGGCGTAGGTATCCAGCTCGTTGAAATACGCCACGCGGACGGCCAGATAGGTGTTGGCAAAGAGCTTGACGGCCTCGGCCTCGGTGGGCGGGCAGATGAGAACGGGAATGTTCTCCTCCGCGGCGCCCTCCTGCAGCAGGCGGGCGAAGGTCTCCGCCGCGCCGCGCTGGTGGGGATAAGCCCCCACCACAATGCGGCTGGGGTGGAGATTGTCGTACAGCGCCTTGCTCTCCCGCAGGAACTCGGGGGAGAAAAGGATGTTGTCGATGCCGTATTTTTTGCGCACGCTGTCGGTATAACCCACGGGGACGGTGGATTTGATGACCATCATGGCGCCGGGATTGACCCGCAGCACGGTTTCAATGACATCCTCTACGCAGGAGGTGTCGAAGAAGTTGCGCTCGTCGTCATAGTTGGTGGGCGTGGCGATCACCACCATCTGGGCATCGCGGTAAGCGGCTTCCTTGTCCAGCGTGGCGGTAAGGTCTAAGGAGCGGGTGGCGAGATAGGCTTCGATCTCGGCATCCTGAATGGGGGATTTTTTGCGGTTGATGAGATCAACCTTGGCGGCGGTGGTGCTGACGGCCTGCACCTGATAGTGCTGCGCCAGCAGAACGGCCAGCGACAGGCCTACATAGCCAACCCCTGCAACTGCTATTTTCATGATGTGCTGCCTTTCGTTAATTCTTTAATTTTTACGCAAGTTCTTTTCATCGTATATTTTAGGCCATGTTCACGCAAACAAAGCATAAAACCAATAACGAGTGAAGAAAGCCTGTTATCATTACTGCTTTTTTCAACTAATGCCTTGGAGGGGGCTTTTAAAGCTAAAGAATAATGTAGTAGAATTGTATTAACCATACTTCGAACAGCGGGTGACATTTCCGCATGTTCGATTCTCCCCGAAATGAGCGTCTGCCACTTCTTGGAGTAGTCAATACTTGCTGCTTCTTGAAAAGCATCCTGCGCCTTTTTTGAAGCCATTTCCCACTCTCGTTGATTTTCTAGTAGCCGGAGTATTTCGTCCGCAGCCGCATTACGATTGTTTGCTTCAACACTTATTACTCCGTATTCGGGCTTTGCTAACTCCAAATAAGGCATATCGTATATAACCGAGGGAACCCCGTGCGCAAGTGATTCGAGCAGAACCATTGAGTACCCCTCATATTGGGAAGTAATTAAGTTTACCTTAGCATTCAAAAGGAACTGGTTAACATCTTTTTGAAAGCCCAGAAGTTTAATATTATTTTCGAGAGATTGCCGCTGGATAGCCTTTTGACATTTTTCTAATATGGAGTTATTAGCGTCACCAATCATATAGAGTTTGGCTGATGGGCAAGCCTTAACAACTTTTGCCATGATACCAATTGCTTCCCATGGTTGTTTTTCATTTGAAAAACGACCGATCCAGACAACCAAGTTTTCTATATTCGATCTACGTGAGACTTCTGGTTTATTGCGCAACTCATCAGATATTGGATTGGGGATTAAATGAACATTATCGTTGAAACAACTCCAAAATGCTTGATCTGCGGCGGATAGTGTGACAACCCCATCACACAAGCTAAAAACGTATGGTAAGGTTACAAATTCTCTATTGATATTGATAAGCGAATATGAAAAAACAGAATGGGTTTGTACAACCACAGATACACCGTGCTGTTTTAGCCAAAGCATATCCCAAAGAAGGAGCGGAGAAGTCCACGCATGATAAATAAGTAAATCCAACTGATATTTTTTTTGGATAATTTCCCAGTCGGAAAGGCGAAGATTTAGCGTATTACAATCGGTCTTTTTGTGGTCAAAAATTTGAACACGAGGAACATTGTCAGGCAGTGCAAAATCGAGGTTTGATGGTGCGCTATCTGTAATCAGAACCAGTTCATATCCAAGCTGCTGGTAAAGCGGAATAAGAAGAGAAATTACGCGCTGCACGCCACCGATTGTCAAATGATAATAGTAAATTCCAATCCGCTTTACTTTTTTTTCTCTTAATGGTTTGGAATCTACAGTATGAATCCTTTTAGATATCTCTGCTCGACAGTACCATTTTTTTTTCGCAAGTAAAGGAAGCAGATTTTTCACGTCCCAATGGCAAGCCATTATCTGGTAGCCATTTTGCGTATCAGTTCCAGACAGCTTGTCGTACCATAAGCCGATGCATTCATTTATCCACTGCGTTCTAAAAAATGCAGTAATAGCAATGTGCCGTTCAGAAAGAGCGTGTTCTTCACAAAATGTTTCTAATGCTGTAACAACCTCAGCCTGATAGCAGTATCGTTCAAAGGTGTCAAGTGACATATGCACCTGTCCAGTTACGCCACGGCCAAAGCAATAAAAATAAAGCGGTTTACTTTCCCATCCCAAGTAGCTGCTTGCAAAATAAGAAAGGACAAAATATGAATACATATCTTGTGCTTTTGGCAGATAGTCGTTTGGTAATTCTGCAAAAGCACGTTTACATAGAGCAGAAGAGAAAGCCTTATTCCACAGAGTAAAGCCGTATTTCTTTTCCTCAAAACAGTCAAAGAGGATATTTTTTCCAGAAATTAAGTTTTGATATGGCTTTAATAGACGTTCATTAAGTTCGATGCGAGCTTGGGGGAGATTATTGCAGTTTATTATTTCTGCTGAAAAATGTAGAATATCAACCTGCTCCAAAGAGATTTTGTTATAAATTTCCTCGCATGCATTTTCTGCCAGAAAATCGTCTGAATCAACGAACCAGATATAGCTGCCAGACGACAATTCGACTCCTTTTTTTCTGGCTACAAATGCACTATGACTGTAGAGAAATGTAAAAATGACAATTCGGGGATCCTTCCGCCTGTATTCAGCCAAGATTTCCGCAGACCCGTCCGTAGACCCATCGTCCACGCAGATGATCTCGATCTCCCGCAGCGTCTGGTTCACCACACTGTCCAGACACTGGCGCAGATACTTCTCGGCATTGTAAACCGGAATAATGACTGATACTTTCGGCATTTGTTCCACGGTCGGAATCCTCCCATTTTCCATATCTTCAATCTTTCCCTGCCGCCCCGCTGTGCGGCCTATGATTCGCTCAACAAAAAAGTGCATTTCATACAGAAAATGACAAAATATATATTCCGTCACTTTTCGCGGCAAAAAAACACATAAAATTTCTATGATAGTATACCCCATATGTCGCTGAAAAGCAAGCTAATTTCACCGTTTCCGGTGTATGAGCGGGGAAAAGGGGCCGCAGCGGCGACAATATCCACCCGATGCAGGCAAAAAACGCGGGCAAAAAGGGGGCGAATGCTTGACAAGACAGGGGATTCCCGATACAATAAAGTTTCGAGAATAACGCGGATTCGCCGCGGGAATTGAGGTATATATTATGGCTAAGGACCAGAGAAATGTGGAAGCGATCACGCCCATGGAGGAGGATTTTGCCAAGTGGTACACCGACATCTGCCTGAAGGCGGAGCTGGTGGACTATGCCAGCGTCAAGGGCTTTATGATCCTGCGCCCGTATGGCTACGCCATCTGGGAGAACATCCAGCGCATCATGGACGGCATGTTTAAAAAGACCGGCCATGTCAACGTGGCCATGCCCGTTCTGATCCCGGAGAGCCTGCTGAAAAAGGAGGGCGAGCTGGTACAGGGCTTTGCCCCCGAGGTGGCGTGGGTTACCCACGGCGGCAGCGAAAAGCTGGAGGAGCGGCTGGCATTCCGCCCCACCTCTGAGACCATGTTCTGCGACCACTGGCACAATGTCCTGCAAAGCTACCGGGAGCTGCCCATGCTCTATAACCAGTGGTGCAGCGTCATCCGCTGGGAAAAGACCACCCGCCCCTTCCTGCGCAGCCGCGAGTTCTGGTGGCAGGAGGGTCACACCATCCACGAAACCGCCGAGGAGGCCATTGCCGAAACCGAGCAGCAGCTGAACTGCTATGCAGACTTCTGCCGCGACGCGCTGGCCATGCCGGTGGTGAAGGGCCGCAAAACTGAAAAGGAGAAGTTCGCCGGCGCCGAGGCTACCTATACCATCGAGGCCATGATGAAGGATCACAAGTCCCTTCAGTCCGGCACCAGCCACTATTTCGGCGACAAGTTCTCCCGCGCCTACGATGTGACCTTTACCGGCCGGGACAATAAATTGCAGTATCCCTTCCAGACCAGCTGGGGTTCCACCACCCGCCTGATCGGCGCGTGCATCATGACCCACTCCGACAATAACGGCCTGGTGCTGCCGCCCGCCGTGGCCCCCATTCAGGTGGTGGTCGTGCCCATCGCCCAGCACAAGGCCGGCGTGCTGGATGCCGCCGCCGCCCTGAAAGACCGTCTGGCAGCCTTGGATCTGCGGGTGAAGATGGACGACAGCGAGCAGTCCCCCGGCTGGAAGTTCGCCCAGTATGAGATGAAGGGCGTGCCCCTGCGCGTGGAGATCGGCCCCAAGGATATGGAGAAGGAGCAGTGCTGCATCGCCCGCCGCGATACCGGCGAAAAGACCTTTGTGCCGCTGGCGGAGCTGGAGAGCGCCGTGCAGAAGCTGCTGCAGGAGGTACACGACAACCTCTACGCCATGGCGGAGAAGAATCTGGAGGACAACACCTTCGACATGACCAGCTGGCAGGAGGTCAAGGCTATGGCCGAGGGCAAGGGCGGTCTGGCCCGTACCAAGTGGTGCGGCAGTCTGGAGTGCGAGCTGGCCATGAAGGAAAAGGCCGGCGTGTCCAGCCGCTGCATGCCGCTGAAGCAGTCCGGCACCACCGGCAAGTGCGTGGTGTGCGGCAAGGAATGCACCACCGACATCTACTGGGGCGTAGCGTATTAAGGAAATGAAAAAGAACGACCCCCTTAGGCCGCCTGGCCTAAGGGGGCTGTTCTTTTTTGTTATGCTTTCTCCCAGTCCGCGGTGAGGGTGACGGATACGG
>CAKTGD010000007.1 GCA_934561335.1 uncultured Oscillospiraceae bacterium | reverse complement strand
AACAACGTGTTCAGCCAGTTCGACAACGACGGCCACAACAACTATACCGAGCTGAAGCAGAAGAACATCGACACCGGTATGGGGCTGGAGCGTCTGGCCTGCGTATGCCAGAACGTGGACAGTCTCTTTGATGTGGACACCGTCATGAACATCACCAACAAGGTCAGCGAGCTGACCGGCGCCCACTACGGCGAGACGGAGAAGCGGGACGTGAGCCTGCGCGTTATCACCGACCACATCCGCTCGGCTACCTTCATGATCTGCGACGGCATTCTGCCCAGCAACGAGGGCCGGGGCTATGTGCTGCGCCGTCTGCTGCGCCGCGCCGCCCGCCATGGTAAGCTCTTGGGCGTCAACGAGCCGTTCCTCTATCAGGTGGTGGACACCGTTATCCACGAAAATGAATGCCAGTACCCCGACCTGCGGGAAAAGCAGACCTATATCACCAAGGTCATCCGCACCGAGGAGGAGAACTTTGCCCGCACCATCGACGGCGGCATGAAGATCTACGGCGACATGCTGTCCGCCCACAAGGAAAAGGGCGAGACCGTGTTCTCCGGCGAGGACGCCTTCAAGCTGTACGATACCTTCGGCTTCCCCATCGACCTGACGGCGGAAATGGCCGCCGAGGAGGGCATGACCATTGACGAAGAGAGCTTCAAGGCCCTTATGACCGAGCAGAAGGAGCGGGCCCGCGAGGCACGCAAGGCGCTGGGCGATCTGGGCTGGGCAGGCGTGGAGTTCGGCAAGGATATGCCTGCTACCGAGTTTGTCGGCTATGACTACGACGCCATTGACGACGCCCGCGTGCTGGCCATTGTGGCCGAGGGCGAGCTGGCGGACGAGGTCGTGGCCGGTATGGAGGCCATCGTGGTACTGGATCAGACGCCTTTCTATGCCGAGATGGGCGGTCAGGTGGCCGACCACGGCCGTCTGACCGACAGCGACAGCATCGAGAATCCCGATGATCACTGCGCTGTGCTCTTCCGCGTCAATAACGTTCAGAAGAACAAGGGCGGCAAGTTCATGCACTACGGCAAACTGGTCAAGGGCTCGCTGAAGGTGGGCGACACGGTGGCCGCCTCCATCGATACCGTCCGCCGGGCCGCCATCCGCCGGGCTCACAGCGCCACCCATCTGCTGGACGCCGCGCTGGTGAAGGTGCTGGGCGACCACATCCATCAGGCCGGTTCTCTGGTGGAGCCTGACCGTCTGCGCTTCGACTTCACCCACTTTGAGGGGATTACGCCCCAGCAGCTGAATGATGTGGAGGATCTGGTCAACGACGCGATTCTGGCCGGTCTGACCGTCACCACCGATGAGCTGCCGCTGGAGGAGGCGCGCAGCCGCGGCGCGGTGGCCACCTTTGGTGAAAAATACGGCGCCACCGTTCGCGTGGTCACCATGGGCGATTTCTCCATGGAGCTGTGCGGCGGCACCCATCTGGACAACACCGCCAAGGCGGGTATGTTCCGCATTAAGTCCGAGAGCAGCGTGGCCTCCGGCGTCCGCCGCATCGAGGCCACCACCGGCCGCGTGTCCATTGACGATACCCGCCATGGCCGCAACACCCTGCTCAAGGCGGCCCAGTTCTTCAAGACCACCCCCAACACGATTCTGGAGCGTATGGAGCAGCAGGCCAATGAGATGAAAGAGCTGCGTCAGGCGGTGGAGAAGTTTAAGGCCGAGGCCTCTCTGGGTGAGGCCCGTCAGGTGATGGCCTCCGCCAAAACCGTGAACGGCCTGCACATCATCACCGGCACCCGCCAAAATATGGACGCCAACGCCCTGCGGGCCATGGGCGACTTCCTGCGGGATAAGGATCCCAGTGTGGTAGCGGTACTGGCCAGCATCAACGGCGAAAAGGTCAGCTTCCTCGCAGTGTGCGGCAAAGAGGCTGTGGCGCGGGGCATCAAGGCCGGTGATCTGGTGAAGTCCGTATCCGCTGTTTGCGGCGGAAAGGGCGGCGGAAAGCCGGACAGCGCCATGGGCGGCGGCACCGACCTTTTGAAGGTGGACGATGCACTGGCCACCGTGGATGACTTTGTGGTATCCAAGCTGGGCTGAGACACAAAAATCGCATACCCGCCCCCAATGGGGCGGGTATGCACCGAAATAAACACAACGAAAGGAGACAACTCTATGAAGAACGATTGCCTGTTCTGCGCCATCATCGACGGCGAGGTCCCCAGCAAGAAGCTCTATGAGGACGCACTTTGCTATGCCTTTTATGACATTGAACCGCAGGCGCCCGTCCACTTTCTGGTGGTACCCAAGGAGCACATCTGCTGCGCCGCCAAGATCGATGAAAGCAATGAAGCCATAGTGGCCCACTGCTTCACGGTTATCGCCAAGCTCTGCAAGGAGCTGGGCTGCGAGAGCTACCGCATCGTCAATAACTGCGGCGATCAGGCGGGGCAGACCGTCAAGCACCTGCACTTCCACGTGCTCAGCGGCCGCGACATGACCTGGCCTCCGGGCTAAACAAAACTGGCATGAAATCTTTGATTTCATTGCCAAAAGGAATTGCGGTCGGCTGTGCGCACCCATCGGGTGCACTGGCGACCGAGAAGTATTTTTCTGACGCACATGTCGTCAGAAAAATGATTTGATTTTTCGCCGCTTCTGAGCGGCGAGCTCTGCGAGGCTTTTTCCCAATCAACCACAACCCCGCCGCGGGCTATGCCCGCGGCGGGGTTGTATTTCGCTGCTATTTTTTCAATAATTCCTTCAAAAATTCCCAAATGACAAATGCACTTCCGGCGACGAACAGGATCACGCAGACCACCAGCGGCAGCATCAGACCTGTTCCCAGCAGATTGCTCCTGATACCGGATATCCCGTTGTATGTCCAATTATGCTGCGCCGCCTCGCAAATACACATAATGGTACCAAAAAGTCCCATCGCCTGCCAGGCAAGTCCCAGGATCAGCTTTTTCATACCATGCTCCTTCCTTTCTGTGGTCTTTTCAAGTCAAATTCACTGCTCCAGCGCATTACCTAGCTCGGCCATGCGCACATACGCATTGGCGTCCGTCACATCCTGCGAGAGTATCTCCATCACCGTAACAATCTCCGCCATATGTGCCTTGGCCAGCTCCGGCTTCAGCAGCAAAGCGCCATAAACCTCGCTGCAAAACACACGGTCGGCAGCATGGCTTGTCCCCTCCGTCAGAAGAATGTGGGCCTGTTGAAAGGTATGAAATGCCGCCACACCGCCCCAATAGTCGCCGTCATCCCCCAACTTCCGGAAGTCGGAAAAGCGGGTGCAGGCCTCGCTTGCCCCTGCCCGGGCCAGCATCTCAAGGTCGGAATGATTCCGCAGCGCACTCTGCCACAACACCCCAAAGGTCACCGCCGCAGCCGCCAGCACAGCAATCAGGAGCCACGCAATATACTTTTTCATATCCTCATCCCCCCTGTTTTTCTCCATTATACCATCCCTTGCCCCATGACGCAACGGCAGGACGCGGCATTTGCCGCGCCCTGCTATCTATTATTGTTCTAATATTTTCCTGATCTGTGCAAGGTCCTCTGCAAAATATATCCCTTGCTGACGGTCCTCTGAGGACAGGCCCTTTTCGATCATATGCCGCAGCAGTGCCTTCAGGTCATCGTAGTAGCCGTTCAGATTATAAAGGATACAGGGCGCGTCCAGATGCTTCAGCGCCACCTTGGACATGATCTCCGTGATCTCCTCCAGCGTTCCGGTGCCACCGGGAAAGGCGACAAACGCATCGCCTAGCTCGATCATCTTTCCCTTGCGCTCTGCCATGTCCTTTGTGATAATCAGCTCCGTCAGGCCGTCATACTCATATCCTGCGTCGATGAAAAACTGCGGCTCCACCCCAATGGCCTGACCGCCTGCGGACAGAACGCTTTTGGCAATCTCCCCCATCAGGCCGGTCTTTGATCCGCCGTAGACCAGCGTGTGGCCGTTTCCGCCGATCCACTGTCCCAGCTCGCGGACTGCCCGGCCCAGTGCCGGGTCGTTGCCCTCATTGGCGCCTAAATAGACTGTAATACGCATGTTTTTTCTCCTTACACCGCAGCCCTGCACCGTCTTTTTTCCTCATAGATACTGTTGAGCATATACAGGATCACGCCCGCCCAGATAAAGCAGAAGCTGACCAGCTTTTCCTTTGTCAGGCTTTCGCCCAAGATCATTCCGCAGAAAATACCCAGTGTGGGGCTGAGATACTGGCAGATACCGGTGGTCATCAGCGGCAGGTTCCGCACGCCCACCGCATAGAGCAGCATCGGCGCCGCCGTGACGATGCCCGAACCCATCACCAGCGGCTGGATGCCCCAAATCAGAAAACATCCCAGCATGGCGCTCAGACCTTTCTTATAATCGTACACAGGCATGGTGTCTACACTTCCTTTTTCTTGTCTTTTTTCGGATTCAATGGTAAAATATCTGAAACAGCATACCATCGGAGGACGAAAATGGCAATACTCTGTCGAGAATTTTATGCAGGAGATACGGTGGCAATCGCCCGGTCTCTGTTGGGCTGCTATCTGGTGCGCCGCTGTGAGGGGCAGCTGCTGGTCTGCCGGATCATGGAGACCGAGGCTTATATAGGCGCCATGGACAAGGCCGCCCACTCCTATGGCTATCATAAAACCGCCCGCAACGCCACCATGTTCGGACCGCCGGGTCATGCCTACATCTACCTCATCTACGGTATGCACTGCTGTCTCAACTTCGTCACCGAACCGGCGGGGGAACCCTCCGCCGTACTGCTGCGGGGCCTTTCCCCAGTGGCGGGGATTGATGGGCTTTGCCGCCTGCGATACGGCAGGGCTCCCAGCGAGCTGACGACTTACCAGCGAAAAAACTTTCTCAACGGCCCCGGTAAATGCTGTCAGGCGCTGGGGCTTGACCGGCGTCTGAACGGCCTTGACCTGACCACAGGCGGCCAGCTGTTCCTCTGCACCGCCCTGTCGGATGCAGGGCTCCCCGATGAGCCGCCCTGCACCGAGCCCATACACACCGGCAAGCGCATCGGCATCGACTACGCACAGGAGGCCGCGGATTTTCCCTGGCGCTTCTGGATTGACGACACACAACGGAAAGGAGACCTTCTATGCTGATTTTTGATATGGACGGCACCCTCATTGACTCCAACGGCATCTGGCGGGATGTGGATACCGCGTTTCTGGCCAAACGGGGCCTGCCCTATACCCACGATTACTATGAGGGGGTGGCCCACACCGTGTTCCCCAAGGCGGCGGAATTCACCAAGGCTCACTGCCATCTTACAGAGTCTGTTGAGGAGATCATGGCCGAGTGGATGGAAATGGCCGGTGATCTATACACCACCAGCGTGCCGGTAAAGCCCGGCGTGGTAGCCTATCTGGAAAAGTGCAGGGCCGCCGGAGAGCGCATGGCCGTTTTGACCTCCAGCGTTCCTGCACACTGTCATGCCGCGCTGGAGCATCTGGGACTGAAGCCCTATTTCGAGCGCATTTTCTTCGCGCAGGAGCTGGGTATGGACAAAAGAGAGCCTGCCATTTACGGGAAGGCCGCACAGCTGCTGGGGGTTTCCCCGGAGGCGTGCACGATTTTTGACGATTCCATTGCCGCCTGCCGCAGCGCCCGCGCCGCCGGTATGCAGGTGATCGGTGTGTATGACGCCTTTTTCCACGTCTCCTGGGATGAAATGCAGACGGTATGCTACCGCTGTATCCGCAGCTTTGAGGAGCTGCTCTGAATCAGTTTGCTGAAGCGGCGGCCGCACGACATGCGGCCGCCGCTTCAGCATGGCAAAAAACTCCTTTCATCGTTCCGGTTTTACTGGTGTCTTGCGCTTTTCAAGTACGATGATACGCCGGTCTTTGCCATCTGTAAAATACAGGATAACGAAGCTCGCTATAGGTTTAAGCTATCGCTGCCGTCTGTAGGGAAACCGCCTTAAAAGCTGCCGATGGGAATGGAACCGTCGTCGCTGCCCTTGGTGACGGATTTGATCTGCAAATAGTAGCCGCGGCCGCTCTCCATCTCTACATAGACCCGCTCCCCCGCCTTGCGGCCCATGACGGCGCGTCCCACCGGGGACTCTTTGCTGATCCAGCCCTTCAGCGCATCCTGACGCAGGGTGGTCACCAGCTGGATGGTTCGGCTGCGGCCTGTGTTTTCCATCAAAATCTCCACCGTGTCGAACAGGCCCACCGTATCCTCGCCGGACTTGTCGCCGATCACCTTTGCGGTTTTGATCATGCGCTGCAAATAGCGGATGCGGCTGTCGTTGCGGTTTTTCTCCTGCTTGGCGCACTTATATTCAAAATTCTCGCTTAAATCGCCAAAGGCCCGCGCCGTCTGCACATCCTCGATCAGCTTGGGCCGCAGCTGCTGCACCCGATAGTCGATCTCCTCCTGCATTTTCTGAATATCCTGCTTTGTCAGTTCGTCATACATGTCTTTTTCACTCCTTGATGATCTGCGCCAGACGCACCAGCGCCTGCGGCAATTTCTCCAATTCGATACCGGAATAGTTTACCACCAGCACATGATGGGGCGCTTCCTCCGGGTTCTGATAGTAATCTGACAGCAGCGCCAGACGCAGCCCCTGCTCCGCTGCCCGCTGCCGCAGCACCTCATCCGTGAGAGCCGTATCCAGCCGCGCCAGAAAATGAAGCCCCGCGTCCTGCTCCATGATCTCCGCCATGCCGCCCAGCGCCCCCGTGTGAATGCAGTTGATCACCGCATCCCGCTTTTGATGATACCGCTTTCGCATACGGTTCAGATGCTGCTCATAGTGGCCCCGCGCCAGGAATTCCGCCAACGTATACTGCTCAAAGCTGGATACCGTGCAGGCGTAGAACCCCAGCTTTTCCCGATAGTCTTCCAGCAGCCTCGGCGGCAGCAGCATGTAGCTGATGCGGATGGAGGGGGCGATGGTCTTGGAAAAGGTGTTCAGATAAATCACACGCTGGTGCTCATCATCGGAAAACAGCGTTGGAATCGGCCGCCCTACAAAGCGGAACTCGCTGTCATAGTCATCCTCCAGAATATACCGTCCCTCCCCCTCGTCGGCCCAGCGCAGCAGCTCGTGGCGGCGGGCAGCAGGCATCACGATGCCGGTGGGGTAGTGGTGGCTGGGCGAGATATGCACCACGTCGGCATCCGTGCGGCGCAGCGCCTCATAGGAAAGGCCGCTGTTGTCCATGGCAATATGCCGCAGGGGCACCTGATTCCCCTGATAAATGCGGCCGATCTTGCTGTAGCCCGGGTCCTCCACAGCGTAGCATTTTTCCCGCCCCAGCAGCTGGATCAGCAGAGTATACAGCGTTTCCGTTCCCGCGCCCACAATGATCTGCCGGGGCGACACCGTCATGCCCCGGAACTGGTGCAGGTATTCCGCAATGGCCCTTCGCAGCTCCACAGCACCGGTGGAGGGGGTGGGACGCAGAAGATTGGTATCCTGCTCCAAGATGGTCTGGCGCATCAGCTTGGACCATGTGGCAAAGGGGAAATATTCCGCTGCCGTGGAATTGGTCACAAAATCCATGAACCACTTTGGCTCCTCCGGCTCGCAGGCAGGCTCCTGCGCCGCCATCGGCGCTGTCAGAGGCTGGTCAATGCGCATAACATAATAGCCTCGCTTTTCCACGCCGCAGATATACCCCTCCGCAATCAGCTGCTCATAGGCATTTTTCACCGTGATGACGCTGACCTCAAGATGGGCGGCCAGCGCCCGCTTGCTGGGCAGCTTCTCCCCTGCCGCCAGCGCGCCGGACAGAATATCCCCCTTTATATGGCGGTAAAGCTGCTCATACAGGCTGATACCACCGGTTTTCTCAAAGGTATAGGTCAGCATCGCTTCTCTCCAATCTGGTATGTACATTTCTTCTTTTTTTGGATATTTCAATAATACCAATTCATACTATAATACAGTTCAACAAGAATAGCAAGGAGATATTCAATCATGAATGACAAAAAAATCCGCAAGCTGGTTGTCAGCGCCCTGATGGCTGCCCTGACCTATGTGGCCACCATGGTGATCCAGATCCCCTCCCCCATGAACGGCTATGTGAATCTGGGCGATTGCTTCGTGCTGCTGTCCGGCTGGCTGCTGGGCCCGTGGTATGGCGGCGCAGCTGCCGGTATCGGCTCCATGCTGACCGACCTGCTGTCCGGTTACGGTTACTATGCTCCCGGCACCTTTATCATCAAGGGTCTTGACGCGCTGGTGGCTGCCCTTATTTTCAAGGCCATGGGCCGCACCAGTGCAGGCGCCATCGTCAGCGGTCTGGTGGGTGAGATCATCATGGTGGTGGGCTACTTCGGCTACGCAGGACTGCTGCTGGGCAAGGGCATCGGCGCTGCCGCCAGCATCCCCGGCAACCTGGTACAGGGCGCCATGGGTCTGGTCTTTGGCTTTGTGCTGCTGAAGGTCACCCAAAAGACCCGTATTGCAGAAAAAGTGTAAGCGTGTTATAATTATGTCAAACAATCGGACGCACTGCCGCTTTTGCGGCAGTGCGTCCGCGAAGCACTTTTCCTATCTGTTGAAATGAGGTGTTTTTTATGGCAGGAATCGTTCATGATGTAGAGAATAAAGACCTTCTGGCGCAGGTCAGAGAGGAATCTGCCAACGCCGCCCGTCAACTGGCGGAAGCCGCACGGCTCCATAAAGGCCAGATCGTGGTGGTGGGCTGCTCCACCAGCGAGGTGGTGGGACACAATGTGGGCAGCTGGACCACACCCGAGATGGCAGGCGCTATCTTTGAGGGACTCAACAGTGTGTTTGCGCCTATGGGCGTCTATATCGCCGCCCAGTGCTGCGAGCACCTGAATCGCGCCTTGATCGTGGAGCACGAGGCTGTCCCCAATGGGGAGATCGTCAATGTTATGCCCCAGCCCAAGGCCGGCAGCTCCTTTGCCACTGCGGCTTACCAGAATTTCCGCCATCCTGTGGCACTCGAAGAGATCCGGGCCGACGCGGGCCTTGATATCGGCGGCACGCTGATCGGTATGCACCTGAAAAAGGTGGCCGTCCCCGTCCGCTTGCAGCAGAACCACATCGGTCAGGCCATTGTGCTGGCCGCCCGTGTGCGCCCCAAGTTTATCGGCGGCGATCGCGCGATTTACGATGAAAGTCTGAAGGACGGCTATCCTGTGTTTGACGACTGATTATCTCCTGTTGTGATAAAAAACGAGACTGCATATGCAGTCTCGTTTTTTCATCCTGTCTTTACCGAAAAGCGTCGGTTTTCCCCGCCGCGCATCCGATGTCCGGCATTATTCCTCCGTTGGCATCTTCCACGCCGTCAGGTCGGTATGCAGCAGCTCATGGGAGCGATGGCTCAGCGGCTTGTGGAAGTAGGCGTTATAGATGGCCTGTACCTCGGGATTCTCATGGGAGAAGCGGATCGGCGCATGTTTGTCGATATTCCACAGAATATCACCACGCTGTTCGGCCAGTTCCACACCGTCGCGGATCGGCTGTCCGCCGCCGCCCACACAGCCGCCGGGGCAGGCCATGACCTCTACAAAGTCATAGCTGGCCTTGCCGGACTTGAGGGCATTCATCAGCTTGCGGGTATTGCCCAAGCCGCTGACCACCGCCACGCGCACCCGGCCAGCGCCCGGTATCTCAAAGGCGGCCTCCTTCCAGCCGTCCATTCCCCGCACGGCGCTGAAGGCATCCGGATCCGGATTTTCTCCCGTCACCAGATAGTAGGCGCTGCGCAGCGCCGCGTCCATGACGCCGCCGGTCGCTCCGAAAATCGCCGCCGCGCCAGTGCCGGTGCCCAGGGGACTATCAAACTCCGTTTCTGTCAGCACCGCCGGATTGATCTGCTCGCCGCGCAGCATGCGGCTGAATTCCCGGGTCGTCAGCACCACATCCACATCGGGATCGCCGCAGGCATCGTTCAGATTCGGCAGCGCCCGCTCCGCCTTTTTCGCGGTGCAGGGCATAATGGATACCACAAATACGTCGTGGGGATCCGCCCCCAGCTTCTCCGCGAAATAACTCTTGGTTACCGCGCCGAACATGGCCTGAGGCGACTTGGCCGTGGAGAGGTTGGTGGTGTACTCCGGAAACTGCCCCTTAACGAACCGCACCCATCCGGGACAGCAGGAGGTGAACATGGGCCAGCGATACTGATCGCGGTGGGTAAAGCGCTGCAAGAACTCGCTGCCCTCCTCCATAATGGTCAAATCGGCGGTAAAATTGGTGTCGAACACATAGTCAAAGCCCATTTCCTTCAAGGCCGTAACCATCCGTTTCGCCGTGGCAAATTTAGGGTCCAGATGGTAGTATTCCGCCCACGCGGTTCTCACCGCCGGCGCCAGCTGCACCACCGTAATCTTTTTGGGGTCCGCCAGCGCATCCCATACTTTACCGGTATCGTCATGCTCCTGCAGCGCGCCCACGGGACAATGGGTAATGCACTGGCCGCAGAAGGTGCAGTCGGACTCGCCCAGTGTGCGGAACCGACCCACACCCACGGTAGTACGGATACCGGTACCCACCACGTCCCAGATCTGCATACCCTGCACCTTCTCGCACACCTGAATGCAGCGCATACAGCGAACACAGCGGTTTTCAATGCGTACCACGGGATTGGAGAAATCCGTGGGGATATTCTTGAGATCCTTTATGTAGTGATCCCCCAGCAGATTGTAGTCGTTGCACAGGGTTTGCAGCTTGCAATTGCCGCTGCGGGTACATTTGGTGCAGCTGATCTCATGCTGGCTGAGAATCAGCCGCAGATTGACGCGGCGCGCCTCCCGCACGCGAGGAGAATTGGTGTGCACCACCATGCCCTCCACCACGGCGTTGTCGCAGGCGGGCACCAGCCGTGCGTGACCCTCCACCTCTACCATGCAGATGCGGCAGGCGGCAATTTCGTTGATATCCTTCAGGTAGCATAGGGTGGGAATGCTGATGTCCGCACTGCGTGCCGCCTCCAGAATCGTTGTGCCTTCCGGCACTGTCACAGTTTTTTTGTCGATCGTCAACGTTACCATTTGCTGTTTCGCCCCCCTCTGAAGATTCCGTATCCGAAGTGGTCACAGCGCAGGCAGCGGGCAGCCTCGATACAGGCGCCCTCGTGGGTAAGACCACATTCGATGTCCTCAAAATCATTCTTCCGCTCGGAAGCCTCACGCTCTGTGGTGTTGATGCGGCCATGAGGCGGCGAGTTGTTCAGCCTGGGCGCCGGGATCTCCACATCCACGGTGATATCGTGGTGGAAGCCCAGATGCTCATCAATATTGGCCGCCGCCACCTTGCCGGCCGCAATGGCACGGATGGCCGTGGCAGGGCCGGTCACACAGTCGCCGCCGGCAAACACATTATTCATATTTCCCACCTGACTGGAGCTGGCCGCCACAAAGGTGCCGCGCTTGATGGGCACACCGGACTGCTCAAAGCCGGCAATCTCAATGCCCTGACCGATGGCCACCACAATGATATCCGCCTCGATCCGCCGCTCCGGCAGATCCGCTTTCTCAGGACGGGGACGGCCGGACTTGTCGGTTTCGCCGGGGATCTGAGGCTGTACCCACAGGGCTGTTGCCTCGCCGCCGCTGGATTCGATGCGCACCGGTGCCATCAGCGTCAGCATTTCCGCGCCCTCGGCCATAGCGCCCATTACCTCGTCGTGCAGGGCGGTCATGTCCTCCATGCGGCGGCGGTATACGCAGGTGACCTTTTCAGCGCCCAAGCGAATGGAGCTTCGGGTCACGTCCATAGCCACATTGCCGCCGCCGATCACCAGCACGCGCTTGCCGGTGAAGTCCGGCATGTCACCGTCCCCGATGCCGCGCAGCATCTCCACTGCGGAGATGACGTTTTTGCTGTGCTCACCGGGAATACCCGCACCCTTTCCCTGATGGGCGCCAATGGCGATATAGAGGCAGTCATACTCTTTTTGCAGCTGCTCGAAGGTGACCTCGCGTCCTACGGTCACTCCCGTATGGACCTCGATCCCCAGCGACAGGATGGACGTGATCTCCGCATCCAGCTTCTCCCGGGGGAAACGGTAGTTGGGGATACCATAGCGCAGCATACCGCCCAGCTGGCGGCGCTCTTCATAGATCGTGACCTTATGCCCCATCAGCGCCAGATAGTAGGCGCAGCTCAGGCCGCTGGGGCCGCCGCCGATGACGGCCACGGTCTTTCCGGTGGCGGGCGCGCACGCCGGCTGGGGCACTTCGCCTGCATGATCCACCGCATAGCGCTTCAGCCCCCGGATATTCAGCGGCGCGTCGATCATATCGCGGCGGCAGCGGGCCTCGCATGGATGCTCACAGATGTAGGCGCAGGACGTGGGCATGGGGTTGTCCTTGCGGATAAGCCGCACCGCATCGGCGCAGCGCCCCTCTCCCACCAGCGCCATATAGCCGGGCACATCCACACCGGCAGGGCACAGCGCCACGCAGGGCACCGGCAGCGACAGGCTGGCAAGGCAGCGGTGATGACGGATGTGCTCTACATAATCCTCGCGGAAGCCCTCAAGCCCATCCACCACCAGCCGCGCCGCGTCGCGTCCAATAGCACAATCAGCGGTATCGACAATGCTGCGGGCTGTTTTTTCAATGACCGCCAGTGTGGCAAGCGTCGCCTCGCCGTCCAGCACCTGGCCGATCAGCTTTGTCAACTGTCCCAGACCGATCCGGCAGGGTACACATTTACCGCAGCTCTGGGCATGGCACAGCTGCAAAAAGGTCAGCGACATATCCACCGGGCACAGGCCGGGAGGTGACGCCGCAATGCGCCGTTCAATGTCACGGTAGAGGTTATCCACCACAGTCTGTGCTTTGCTGGGGGTTTTGATATCAAGTCTGCTCAAGGTGGTCACTCCTTTCACCCTGTTTGAAAACAATAGGCTATTATATAATTCAGTATGGCATATTTTCTCTTGTTCGTCAACATTTTCCTAAAAAGTTTTCTTTTAGGGAAACAATCGATTTTCCTCTCTGCTTTTTTCACCTTCCGCCCAGAGAAATACGCGGTATTTTTGTGCACTTTATCAAAGCACTGCGGCGATATATGCGCTCCGCCATGCGCCTTCTCCTTTTTCGCCCTCTGCGCTCTCTTCGAGGGGCCGGGAGGCGACGCATGTGCAGTTCCTTTTATGACCGATGAATGCACATATCCGTCAAAAAAGAGAAATCTGCTCCTCGGCGGCATTTTTACTGAAAAAGCAGTTTACATTTCCGGTACATTGCGTTTAAAATGGGTGCAGTATATAAATATGAATGGGCTGGGCCCAAGGAGGTTATCGTATGATCCAATTGACCGATCACGGCATGTATCTGGTAAACGGCGTGCCCTGTGAAAGCGCACCCGCTGCGCCATCGCAGGCGCGTCAGGGCACCATGGCATGGCAGATTTTACAGTCTCACAATTGTTCTGACGATCCGGAACATCTGCGCATCCGCTTTGACGCCATGGTATCCCACGACATCACCTATGTGGGGATCATTCAGCAGGCACGGGCCAGCGGCATGAAGGAGTTCCCCATCCCCTACGCCCTGACCAACTGCCACAACAGCCTGTGCGCCGTTGGCGGCACCATCAATGAGGACGACCATGTGTTCGGTCTGTCTGCCGCCAAGAAGTACGGCGGCATCTATGTACCTGCCAACCAGAGCGTTATCCACTCCTATGCCCGGGAACAGATGGCAAAGTGCGGCGCCATGATCCTGGGCTCCGACTCCCACACCCGCTACGGCGCGCTGGGCACCATGGCCGTGGGCGAGGGCGGCCCGGAGCTGGCCAAGCAGCTGCTGAAAAACACATGGGACGCGCCTATGCCGGAGGTGGTCATGGTGTACCTGACCGGCAAGCCCCGCCGGGGCATCGGCCCCCACGATGTGGCTATCGCACTGGTGAAGGCCACCTTCGAAAGCGGTTTTGTCAACAACAAGGTGCTGGAGTTTGTCGGCCCCGGCATCCGCGAGCTGCCCATCGATTTCCGTAACGGCATCGACGTGATGACCACCGAGACCACCTGTCTTTCCTCGATCTGGGAGACCGACGAGGAAACCCGGGGCTTTTATGCCGCCCACCAGCGAGAGCAGGACTACGCGCCGCTCCACCCGGCGGACACAGCTTACTATGACCGGATGATCACCATTGATCTTAGCAAGGTGGAGTCCATGATCGCGCTGCCCTTCCACCCCTCCAACGCATGGACGATCCACGAATTTTTGGACAATGCACAGGAGCTGCTGGCCAAGGTGGAGGCAGACGCAGCCAAGCGCTTCCCCAAGACCCATCCGCACCTGACGGACAAGATCCGTGATGGCGGCGTATGGGCGGATCAGGGCGTTATTGCCGGCTGTGCCGGCGGTCTGTTCGACAACATCACCGAGGCGGCGGACATTATCCGGGGCGGCAGCACCGGCAACGGTGCTTTCACCTTTGACGTATATCCCACCTCTGTTCCGGTTTCGCTGGAGCTGACCCGTATCGGCGCTACCACCGAGCTGCTGCAAACCGGCGCGGTCATCAAGCCCAGCTTCTGCGGCCCCTGCTTCGGCGCAGGCGATGTGCCCGCCAACAATGGCCTGAGCCTGCGGCATACCACCCGCAACTTCCCCAACCGGGAGGGCTCCAAGCCCGGCGAGGGACAGTTTGCCGCCGTGTGCCTGATGGATTCTCGCTCTATCGCCGCCACCGCCGCCAACGGCGGACGCATTACCGCCGCCACTGATGTAGAATATACGCCGGTACATCGGGAATATCACTTTGATAAGTCCGTGTACGACAACCGCCTGTACTACGGCTTCGGAAAGGCCGATCCCAGCGTGGAGCTGGTGATGGGCCCCAATATCACCGACTGGCCCAAAATGTATGATCTGGCCGATAACCTGCTGGTGGAGCTGGCGGCGGTCATCCACGATCCCGTCACCACCACCGACGAGCTGATCCCCTCCGGTGAAACCTCCTCCTACCGCTCCAATCCCCTGCGCCTGGCGGAGTTTACGCTCAGCCGCCGTGTACCGGAGTATGTGCCCCGCGCAAAGGCCGTGGCGGCGCAGGAGGCGCAGCGGCGCGCAGGCGATGTGCCCGCCCATATTCTGGAGGTGCTGGGCAAGGTGGGCGATGCCAAGGCGCTGGCCGCCAGCACCCAGTTCGGTTCCTGCGTATTTGCCAACAAGCCCGGCGACGGTTCCGCCCGGGAGCAGGCAGCCTCCTGCCAGAAGGTGCTGGGCGGCTTCGCCAACATCTGCTATGAGTTTGCCACCAAGCGCTATCGCAGCAACTGCATCAACTGGGGGATTCTGCCCTTCACGCTGGACAAGGACGCTGCCTTTGCCTATGAAGTCGGCGATTGCGTATTTGTTCCCGGCATCCGCAAGGCCATCGAAGCCGGCACGGAGGATATCCCCGCCAAGGTGATCCGTTCGGACGGCAGCGTTCATGACCTGCTGCTTCACGTCCGCGGCCTGACCGCCGACGAAAAGGAAATTCTGCTGGACGGCTGTTTGATGAACTACTACGCCAAGCGGAGCTGAAAAGGGAAACGAGGAAGCCATCGCACCGGAAAATTTTCCGCGACAACACATATAGGAAAGGACACGCACTATGGACAAAATCAAAATGACAACGCCGCTGGTGGAAATGGACGGCGATGAGATGACCCGCGTGCTGTGGCAGATGATCAAAGATGAGCTGATTCTGCCCTTCGTGGATTTGAAAACCGAGTATTATGATCTGGGGCTGCTGCACCGCAACGACACCAAGGATCAAATCACCGTGGAGGCTGCCAATGCCACCAAGCGTCTTGGCGTGGCGGTCAAGTGCGCCACCATCACCCCCAACAAACAGCGCATGGAGGAATACCCCCAGCTGACCGAAATGTGGAAAAGCCCCAACGGCACCATTCGTTCCATTCTGGACGGCACCGTGTTCCGTGCGCCCATCATCATTGACTGCATCCATCCCGTGGTGAAGAACTGGCATAAGCCCATCACCATCGCCCGTCACGCCTATGGCGATGTCTACAAGAGTGTGGATATGTACACCACCGAGCCGGGTACATGCACCATGACCTTTAAGGGAGAGAGCGGCGAGGAAAAGACGCTGACCGTTCAGAAGGTGGACGGCCCCGCCGTGTGGCAGGGCGCCCACAACAAGGAAAAGAGCATCCGCTCCTTTGCACGGGCCTGCTTCCAATACGCCATTGACACCAAGCAGGATCTGTGGTTCTCCACCAAGGACACCATCGCCAAGATCTATGACGGTGAATTCCGCAAGGTGTTTGAGGAGGAGTATGAGCAGAACTACAAGGCCAAGTTTGATGCGCTGGGCATCACCTATTTCTACACCCTGATCGATGATGCCGTGGCCCGCGTCATCCGCAGTGAGGGCGGCTTTATCTGGGCCTGCAAGAACTACGACGGCGATGTGATGAGCGACATGGTCTCCACCGCCTTCGGCTCTCTGGCCATGATGACCTCCGTGCTGGTGGCTCCCGACGGCACCACCGAATTCGAGGCGGCCCACGGCACCGTTACCCGCCACTACTACAAGCACCTGGCGGGCGAGGAGACCTCCACCAACCCCATGGCCACCATCTTTGCGTGGACCGGCGCGCTGCGCAAGCGGGGGCAGCTGGACGGTCTGAGTGACCTTGCCGCCTTTGCCGACAAGCTGGAGGCTGCCTGCTTCACTACGCTGAATCAAGGCACCATGACCAAGGATCTGGTCGGTCTGGTAGACGATGGGTTTAAGGCACACGCCGTTACTTCCGCCGCATTCATTGCCGCCATCCGGCAGAATCTGGAAGCTTCTTTGTAAATGCCAATAAGGCGTGCCGTCAACAAATGACGGTACGCCTTACTTTTTTCCGTACAACGGCTCTTGACTCTGTTTTCAGGTATACGGAGGCGCTGAAGTAGCGCGCAATGATTCTTTTACGCCTCCAGCGCTTTATGAAGCCGCTCCAGCTTTTCCGCCAGTTCCGTAAAGGCGGTACAGCTGAGCGACTGGGCCCCATCACTGAGAGCCGCGGCAGGACGGTCATGCACTTCCAGCATAATACCGTCTGCACCGGCAGCGGCGGCAGCCAGTGCCAGCGGCGCTACCAGTTCCGCACTGCCTGCTGCATGGCTGGGATCTACAATCACCGGCAGATGGGTCAATTTTTTCAGCTGGGCAATGGCGCTGATATCCAGCGCAGCGCGGCTGGTCTGTGAAAAGGTGCGAATGCCTCGCTCGCACAGCACAACATTGGGGTTGCCGCCGGAGAGGATGTACTCCGCCGATTGCAGCAGCTCCTCCACCGATGCCCCTGCGGCCCGCTTCAGCAGCACAGGCTTTGTCTGCGCGCCAAGCGCACGCAGCAGTGGATAGTTCTGCATGCTCCGTGCGCCAACTTGCAGCATATCCACATGTTCAAACGCAGGCAACTGCGCAGGATCCATGATCTCCGAAACGGTTGGCAGGCCGGTCTCTTTTCCCGTCTGCACCAGCAGATCCAGCGCCGGTGCGCCAAACCCCTGAAAGGTATAGGGTGAGGTGCGGGGCTTATATGCGCCGCCGCGGAGGATCTGACCGCCGGCAGCTTTTACCGCACGGGCCACGCCCTGCATTTGCAGCGCGGATTCCACCGCGCACGGACCTGCCATCAGGCAAAAATCCTGCCCGATCCGCGCCGCACCCACAGATACCACCGTGTTCTCCGGATGCTGCTGGCGGGAGGCCAAATGCCACGGCGGCGTCAAACGCACGGTACGCTCGACATAGGGCAGGGCCATCAGCTGCTGCTCGTCCAACGTCCAGGTTTCCCCCACTAATGTCAGCACAATGCGTCCGCCGTTATCGCTGCGGGCCGCTCCAATCCCCTGACGGCTCAGTTGGATCGCCAGCGACCGCACGGCGGCCTCCGGGGAATCATGTTTCATAAAGACCAGCATAGGCGCCTCCTGTGATATGATTACGTTACAGTATACAGGATATGACGTATTTTTGCAACCACAGGCCGGGTATTGTTGGCAAGGCAGCGGAAATAAGATGCTTTACAATGCACCGTTGCCTTCGGTGCGACCAACGCGGCATACCCGCATACCAGGAACGACACTGTGTATCCGCCCTGCGCCAAGTCCGATGAGGAGGCTTCCACGGCTAGCTACACCAAATGTGCCGACAGGCAAAAAAGTCCCGGGGTAAAACCCCGGGACTTTTTATGTACTTTGGTACAAATGACGGCGTTCGGCTTAGAAGCAGCCCTGCTCCATCATAGCCTCGGCAACCTTCTTGAAGCCGGCAATGTTGGCGCCAGCCACCAGATCGTAACCCAGACCGTACTCGGCAGCAGCCTCGGCGGACACGCGGTGGATGTTCTCCATCATGGTGTGCAGCTGATGATCGACTTCCTCGGCGCTCCAAACCAGGCGCTCGGAGTTCTGAGCCATTTCCAGAGCGGAAACGCCCACACCGCCGGCGTTAACAGCCTTGGAGGGAGCCACGATGATGTGCTTCTGCTGACGCAGGAAGTTCAGAGCCTCGTTGGTGGTGGGCATATTGGCCACCTCGATGTAGTACTTCACGCCGGAAGCAGCGATCTTCTCAGCGGACTCCATCTTAACGTCGTTCTGCATGGCGGCGGGCATGTACACGTCAACATCCTTGACGCCCCAGCACTTCTCACCGGGAACGAACTCGCAGCCAAACTTGTCGGCATAGGGCTTGCAGTGCATAGGATCCTTAGCGCGCATCTCCAGAATGAAGCCCAGCTTCTCGTCGGTGATAACGCCGTCGGGATCGTGGATGTAGCCATCGGGGCCGGCGAAGTAGGTGACCTTGGCGCCCAGCTGAGAGGCCTTCTTCATGATGCCCCAGCCCACGTTGCCGTAGCCGGAAATGGCGATACGCTTGCCCTCGATGGAGTCATTCTCGTGCTTCAGCACTTCCTGCAGATAGTAGATAGCGCCGTAGCCGGTGGCCTCGGGACGGATGCGGGAACCACCGTAGGAGAAGCCCTTACCGGTGAGAACGCCGTTCTCCCAAACGCCCTTCAGGCGGCGATACTGGCCATACAGGTAACCGATCTCGCGGCCGCCCACGCCCATGTCACCGGCGGGAACGTCAACATCGGGCCCGATGTAGCGATACAGAGCGGTCATAAAGCTCTGGCAGAAGCGCATAACCTCGGCGTCGGACTTGCCGGCGGGATCGAAGTCGGAACCGCCCTTGCCGCCGCCGATGGGCAGGCCGGTCAGGCTGTTCTTGAAGGTCTGCTCAAAGCCCAGGAACTTGATGATGCCTTCATAGACGTTCTTCTGGAAACGCAGACCGCCCTTGTAGGGGCCGATCGCGCCGTTGAACTGGCAGCGCCAGCCACGGTTGGTGTGCCACTGACCGTTATCATCGCACCACACAACACGGAAGGTGAACATACGCTCGGGCTCGACCATACGGCCCAGCAGATCGACCTTCTCGTACTCAGGGTGCTTTTCGATCACGGGCTCCAGAGAAGTCAGAACTTCCTCAACGGTCTGGACGAACTCGGGCTCATTGCCGTGCTTGGTGCGGACATTCTCCAACACGCTTGCCAGATAAGCATTCATAATAAATTGCCTCCTCAAATTTTATTCCTTGTTTTGGGAAACGTTTGACGGACCCTATTCCATCGCCTTTGATGATAACACGCTTTGGGGGATTTCTCAAGGGGATACCGGCGAATTCTCCAAAGGCTGACCGTAAAAAATCCATAGGTAAATTTGTGCAAAATGTCGTTTTTTGGTTTGTTGCACGGCTGCGCTATGTGCGTTTTAAGGGTGTATCGGGTTTTTGACCGGGGCTGCTTGACTTTTCCAGACGAACCCTTATAATAAGTAGTAGCAGCCGGGAAACCGGCTTTGATCCCGAAACAAACGCCGCACCCATTACCGGGTCACAGGCGGCATAAAGGAGATTTTTATTATGGCGACTTATTCTCTGAATGTGGCGGGCCTGCACCGTGAGCTGCCGATCTGCAAGGTCACGGACAGCCTGTACATCGGCGCGTTTATCTGCTTTGGCGATGCGGAACTGACCGAGGCCTGCGGCCGTGAGCTGCTGAAGCTGGTGCCGGCAGACAGCTATGATTATCTGTTTACCGCCGAGGCAAAAAGCATTCCCCTGATCCACGAAATGGCACGTCAGAGCGGCGCGAAGAAATACTTCATCGCACGCAAGGGACCCAAGGCCTATATGCCCGACCCCATCCATGTGGAAGATCACTCCATCACCACCGCCGGTGTGCAGAAGCTGTATCTGGGGCGGGACGATGCCGATCTGATCCGCGGCAAGCGTATTCTGCTGATGGACGATGTGATCTCTACCGGCGGTTCCCTGCACGCCATGGAAGAGCTGGTGAAGCTGGCAGGCGGTATCGTAACGGGACGTATCGCCGTACTGGCCGAGGGCGAGGCTGCCAAGCGCCACGATATTCGCTTCCTGGCACCTCTGCCGGTCTTCAATGCCGACGGAAGCATTCAAGCATAAATAAGTCCCACTGCCGCTCCGCTGAACGCTTTGGTTCAGCTGGGCGGCACGTTTTTTTACGGCGTTTCGGATGCAGCGTCCTATTATTATCTCTCCTTATCCTTTTTCGATTGTTGACGCATTTTTGAAATGGACATATGAAATAATTTGTGCTAATATGAGAAATCAATAATAATTATTATATTGGAGGGATCAAGATGGCAGTAAAAGAGAGCTATGCCGGCAAAATCAATCGAAAGCTGAACAAGAAGCTGCACGTGATCGAGGTGGCGGCAGGGCGCAGGGCGGCAGATCTTGTACTGAAAAATGCCACGTATGTCAATGTTTTCTCCAACGAACTGTGTCACGGTGACATCGCCGTGGCAGAGGGGCTGATTGTAGGCATGGGAGAATACAGCGGCAATGTGGAGGTAGATGTAGGCGGAAAGATCGTGCTGCCGGGCTTTATTGACGCGCACATTCACCTTGAAAGCTCGCTGGTCAGTCCCAGTGAGTTTGCCCGGGCGGTGCTGCCCCACGGCACCACCACCGTCATCACCGACCCCCATGAGATCGCCAATGTCATGGGCACCGACGGCATTGAGTACATGCTGCAGGCCACGGAGGATCTGCCGGTGGACGTGCGGTTCATGCTGCCCTCCTGCGTGCCGGCCACGCCCCTGGACGAGTCCGGCGCCAATCTGGACTACCGGGCAATCGACTCTTTTTACGACCATCCCCGCGTGCAGGGTCTGGCAGAGATGATGAACGCATACGGCGTCATTCACGGTGACGGCGATGTGGTATCCAAAATCGTTGCCAGTCAGGCTCACCACAAGAAAATCGACGGACACGCCCCCGATCTGACAGGCAATGATCTGAACGCCTATGTGGCGGCAGGCGTCTATTCCGACCACGAGTGCCATGATCTGAACGACGCCATCGCCAAATTGCAGCGCGGCCAGTTCATCATGATCCGCGAGGGCACCGCCGCCCGCAATCTGGAGGCGCTGGCGCCCCTGCTGTGCGACAAGTATGTGGAGCGCTGCATGTTCTGCAC